>CAYOSV010000024.1:0-11996 GCA_964406725.1 uncultured Candidatus Saccharibacteria bacterium
TGCCGCTCTAATAGCTTCTAAAAAGTCTTGTGATTTGAACTAGAATTCAGCTTTTCCGCACATTTAGTCCTATTTGTGCTATACTAGAAAGTCGTGCTATAATAGAAGGAAATGCGGAAGGTAATTGTTAAGTGTAAAGTCCACGACCGTGATCGGCTGGAAAAAAGATTAGAAGATGTGGGATTAGAATTTTCGCCGGTCTATTGGCAACACAACCGTATCTATGTGCCGCGTGGCTACAAGGGAAGAAGTAATTACCCTAGACTCATCATGCGGACAGAAATGCACGCGGTTGACGAGCCACCAGCCTATACTTTTAGTCTGCGTCGCCATATTGAGGATTCCGGTGTAGATATAGTGGAAGCCACCCCAGTCACTGACTATGAAGGCATGGTAAACATTATCTTGCAACTTGGTTTCAAACAATTCGGCGAAGTTTCTCGCCGCCGCGAGGAACTCAAAATCAGCGAAAATTCAATTTTTTATCTCGACACCCTAGACGATACTAATATTATCTACGCCAAACTCGAAACCATCCTCTCTAAAAAAGACTCCCCTCTGAATGTCAAGGCTGATTTAATATCTACATTAAAGTCTTTTGGTGAAACCGATATTATAGAGAAAAGTTATTTTGAACTTTAGCCTCTCGGTGGTTCTCCGTCTGGCTCACCGAGCAATTTCTTAGACTTGATCTCGTATCTCTTCCCATTAACAGGGGAGATATAATAATCCTCATTAAGTAGATTCACAAACATCGTAAGATCCTTATCATCCATAATGATAATCGACCCATCATCATCCGTCATCAGTTCCAGCTGCATCTCGTCTGCATAATCGAGCAACTTATCTTGTGACATCTCCTCGGCGATATCCATCGCTTGGACTTTCTTGAGTAGTGGCTTTTTGTCCGCCAAGATTCCATCAAGCGTCAATCCTTCAGAGAAAGAGAGCTTGTATTTTTCAGTTAGCTCCTTTGCCTTCGCCTCGGCTAAGACTTGCGATTTGAAATCATACTGAAAGAGGTTCTCAAACTTCGCCTGATTAAATACAATAATCGTGCCATCTACTATTGCTACTTGATTGTCTTCCGGCATCTTGAGTGCAATTTCTGCCGAGAACGGCTCAAAACTCTCTCCGTTAATCTCCCAAGAAGAAGCACCCCTCAGTGCCGACGACGCCGGCAAAATCTTAGCAATATAAAAAGTCTTCATCCCATCTTCACCCGGGTAGGTGAATTTAGCGATAATCCCTTTTACCTTTTTGAAGTCGTATTCATTCTCGGTGAAATAATTAATATCCTTATATTCGTTTTCGATCAGATGAATCAAGGTCTCCGCCCGTGCCACCTTGGATAGGGAAGCACGGTAAATCACGTGCTCCTCACCATCCGCCTTTTCATAATCTCGACATTCTAGCCCCTTTTCTGCCTCATTGATGATAAAAGATACCGCCTCTTGCATAAAAACCGACTTCACCGCACCAGTCAGCTTGTCTGAATAGCGTATCTTATACGGTGTGTAATTCTTATTAAAGAGAAACAGCTCCGCCGATACATTATTTTTAATCGCATCCACCTGATTCGCCCACAAGAACACGTCAAACGGCTCTACTTGGTCATTGCTAGAATTTTCCATATTTACCTCGCTTATTTGCTCCATTATATCACAGAAGAGGTCAATGAGCAAAATAGCGTTTTGACCTCTCTTACGTTCGGTAATTAAAACACAAAAAGGGAAGTAAGTAAAGTCTATTTGTTCGGGTCTATGTTCGGTAGATCAACGGAGGAGTTTTCCCCACTTGTGGAAAACTCCCAACTTTTAAGATCATGCAAAAAATCCAAAAAAGCACTTGCATTATTCAAAAAAACATACTATACTAAGGTCAGTGGAAACATAATAAAAACCACAAACAAAAATAAGTACATTAAAAAAGTTTGAGAACGGCCAACTAGGAGTTTCGGCGCGCATTAAATTTAGCGAAATGCGAAAAAATAATCGTGCGTACCTTCTTTAAACACACCTCCCAATAAAACTCTATAGGTCTAATAGGCCCAAACACAATAAGTCTCTCAACGGCTACAATTTTTATAATTGTGGTGGATAAATTGTGTTAAAATAAAAATCAAATCAAACACAAACCCGCTGAAGTTTCTAGTTGAGCGTTCTCAAACGTTGTATAATATAGATATGGAGAAATTACATATTCCTGTATTATTATCGGAAGTTTTGGCGAGTCTAGCTCCCAAGTCCGGTGAGTCATATTTGGATCTCACGGCTGGCTACGGTGGACATGCCGAGAAAATTTTGGATGTAACACAGAATTATAAAGATTCCGTATTAGTTGATAGGGATGAGTATGCCTGCGAATACTTAGAAAATAAGTTCAACGGCAGAAGTATTACTATCATAAACGAGGATTTTTATAGTGCTATGCTACAGCTTTTAGAGAGTGGAAAAACTTTCGACATGATACTAGCGGACTTTGGAGTTTCTTCACCGCAACTAGACATGGAGAGTCGCGGTTTTACGTTCAAAACCAAAGCTCCGCTAGATATGCGTATGGACAAGAGGCAGAAGCTTACAGCGGATCATATTGTGAACCACTGGAGCGAGCGTGACCTTGCCAGTATTTTTGTGGATTACGGGGAAGAAAAGCCCGGTAGAGCCAAACTGCTAGCTAGAGAGATCGTTCATCATCGTCCCATCCAGGATACCGAAGCCCTCGCGGATTTGATTAAGTCAAAGACACACGGGTTTTCAAAAACACATCCTGCCACGCGCATCTTCCAAGCGATCAGAATAGCGGTAAACGACGAGCTGGGGTTAATCGAGAAATCCTTACCCCTCCTGCCAGATTTATTAAATAAAGACGGCCGGCTTGCGATTATCACTTTTCATAGTCTAGAAGACAGATTGGTCAAAGAGTTTTTGAAGAAAGAAACCGACTTTGGCGAAGAATCAAGATTAAGTGTAGAGTGCAAAAAACCAATCGTTGCGGGAAATCAGGAGTTGTTTATCAACCCGCGCGCCCGTAGTGCGAAACTTCGCACTGCGAAGAAGCGGAATTGATAAAAATAAAAACAAAATAACAAAAAGGAGGCAATATGCCAAAACAAATCGTAGTCGCGAGTCGTTCTCGCACCCAAACTATCAAGGTTCATTTCAAGAAATAAGAAATAACCAATAATTAAATATGACCCTCTTAAGTCGGGGTCGGTAGAGCAGAACCGGCTCCGACTATCAAGAAAAACTATACATGGACCTCTAAGGTCCGCCAGAAAAGAGTTTTCTACTGGGTAAAGTGTGTAAAATGTATGACCTTCCAACGGCTCTTTCAAGTTACTTATAGCTCTGCTTGAAAGCAGTCGTTGGCCTAAGACTAAACACACTAAACATAGAAGTAGAGATCCTCAAAAAACAAACATAGATTATAATAGATATTAAACAGGAGTTATTAACCAAAAATGAGCAGCTTTCAAACCTTTGCCAGTCGTCGTGAAGCTACTGTAATCAGTTTCGCCCGTGGCCGCAACACAGTCCGTGTCGAAAAGAGGAGTCTTGGTTCGATTTCTCAAATCGTGATCGTCAGCATTCTCACTCTTATCTGTGGTTTAATTTGCGCTGCTGAGGGTACCAAAGCTACCAGTTTTGATTACGAAATCTCCGCCGTCGAATCCGAAATTTCCGATCTGAACGCCCGTCGCGATGACCTTGCGGTCGAAAAGGCTCGCTTGACTTCTGTTGCTACCGCCAAAAATAGTACCGTAGCTGCCAATATGCCCGAGGCCACTGTCACTGGCTATGCTACTGAATAATCCATGAAGCGCCTAAAAGCTCTTAAATACGTTACTTTGGCTGCATTTACGATTATCGTAGTGCGGCTATTTTTTATTCAAATTATTGAGCACGACAAATGGGTAGAAAGAGCCGACGAGCAGCACACGATGCTAGAGACTATCACGGCAGGGCGCGGTGAGATTTATATGATGGATGGCTCCGAGCCAGTCGCTGTAGTCCTAAATCAAACCGTCTATCAGGTTATCATCGATCCTGCCGTCACTCCCAAAGACGAGATTAAAAACGCTCTTGAAAAATACGCGAGCGGGCATATTACAGCTAATCTCGATGAAGTCTATAGCACCGAAGGTCTCCGTTATTACGTCGTAGCCAAAAACGTCCCTTATTCCGATGCCACCAAAATTGCCGATGAGGGAATTAAAAACGTTTGGCTCAAAGAGGGAAACGGCCGAGTCTATCCTGAGGGTGAGGTCGGCTCTACCGTGCTTGGCTTTGTCAATGCTGATGGTCTTGGTCAATACGGTGTAGAAGGCTCTTTGAACCAGCTTTTGACAGGGAAGGATGGTCTCTTAAAATCTATCTCTGATGTTAATAATGTAGCTCTTTCTATCGGCAATGACAACATCAAAATCCCAGCCGAAGATGGCAAAAATATAGTCTTATCAATCGACCGTGGTCTGGAGCGGGGAGTAGAGGAAGTTTTGGCCGGTGCGATCAATGGTACCGCCGCTACCAATGCCGCGGCTCTTGTGATGAACCCAAATACTGGCGAAGTCGTTGCAATGACCGCTCTTCCAGGCTATAACCCCGGTGATTATGGTAATGTCAAAGACGCTTCAGTTTACGTTAATCAAGTCACGGAGGTACCCTACGAGCCAGCTTCGATTTTCAAAAATTTCGTTTTTTCCGCCGCTATTAATGAGGGAAAAATGACTGCTGATACCACCTATCTCAATACTCCGTCCACTGTCGTAGATGATAACGAAATCTGGAACGCCGAACAACGCACCATCCTTAATAATCAAATCCTCACCATGCGCGATGCTCTCTATTGGTCTCTCAATGTTGGTTCCATCCAGGCCCTCAAGTTCCTCGGCGACAATCCCAATGAAATCACCGCCGTTGCCCGCGAAAGATATTATAACTACCTAAATGACAAATTCCGCTTCGGTCACGCTACTGGTATTGAACTTATCGAAGCCGAAGGTTTTATCTGGGATCCTCATGCCGAGATCTATGGTCTTAACGCCGCCTATGCCAACATGACATTTGGCCAAAACCTCTCTGCCACCATGATCCAAACCGCCGCCGCCTTTTCCTCAGTGGTCAACGGTGGCGTTTGGCGTACCCCATCCGTGGTTAAGGGTACTTTAGAGAATGACAAAACTATCAAACCTCTAGAAAATCACGAAAAGGTAGAAGACCAGATTTTGTCAGAAGAAACTTCGGCTACCATGCGAAGTCTTTTAATCAACAACCGTAGCTACAAAGCTCGCGCTGGTATTGATAAACCCGGCTACGACGTCGGTGGTAAGTCTGGCACCGCCCAGGTGATTGTCAATGGTGCTTACGACGACTCTATGGCTAACCTCGTCGGTTCTTATATCGGTTTTGTCGCCACGAGCGGTGAGATGCCAAAATATGTTATCATGGTCAAAATGTGGGGGGAAGGTCAAGCTCTCTCCGGTGGCGAAGCCCAAGAGCTTTTCGACACTTTGTCTAATTACGTGATAGACTATTTAAAAATTAAACCAGGAGGGGTATAATAGAGCCATGGGAATTATCAACGAGGAGGTTTTTTACGGATTGTTACTAGCCCTGGCCGGTTTCCTTTTATCCATGTTTTTGACTCCAATTTACACACATTTTGCGTATAAATACCATTTCTGGAAAAAGCAAAAAGAAAAGACTGTTGACGGCAAAGATTTGCCCATTATGAGCAAGCTTCATGCTCATAAATTCGCTCATCGGCATTTCCCGACTATGGCCGGATTAATCGGCATTGTGGCAGTTACTATTGTTACCTGGATTTTTAATCTTGATCGTGGGCAAACTTGGCTGCCACTGGTTGGATTTCTTGGTGGTTCATTCGTGGGCGTAATCGACGATTCTATCAATATTTTTGGCTCTGGCCGGGGTGCGGCAGGGTTACGTGGTCCAGTCAAATTTTTCCTTATTACTATGGTGGGTCTAGTGCTCGGCTGGTACTTCGCCGTCAAACTCGGTTGGACCACTATTCTGGTCCCATTTGTCGGTAATCTTGAAATCGGCATTTTTGGTGTAGTAGTAGTATTTGCCTTCGCCGTAGTGGCTACATCAAATGCTGTCAATATTACCGACGGTCTAGATGCTCTCGCCGGTGGCCTCGCCATGATGAGCTACGGGGCGTTTGGCATTATTGCTTTGTTTCAGGGCAATATTTTGCTTTTTGGCTTCTGCATGACTGTGATTGGCTGGCTATTATCCTACACCTGGTTCAACGTCCCGCCCGCGCGGTTTATGATGGGGGATACTGGGTCTTTCGCGCTCGGCGCTGGGCTCGGCGTGGTTGCCATGATGACAAATTCGCTCTTGCTCCTACCTATCATCGGTCTACCTTTCGTAGTGGAGACCAGCTCATCTCTCATCCAGCTTATCTCCAAAAAGTTTTTCGGAAAAAAGGTTTTTATCTCCGCCCCACTTCATCACCACTTAGAAGCCAAAGGTTGGGGGGAAGCCAAAATCGTCATGCGTTTCTGGATCATCGCTGGCGTCTGCGCTATCCTCGGAATTTTCTTAGCTGCTACCGGAGGTGCTGTCTAGATGAACCGCAAGCATAAGTCAGATTTAGTAATATTGTTCACGACATTAGGGTTAATGGCTCTAGGGCTAGTGGTGATTTATGCTATTGGCCCTATGCGCGCTAATGTCTTAAATAGTACTTACGGTACTGATTATGGCCCCAACGACTTTTTTATCGGCCAGATTCGTTCAGTTGTTATTTCGCTTGTCGCCTTTTTTATCGCTTTTAAGGTTGTACCCTATAAATATGTTCAAAAATTCGCCAAACCTCTCCTGATTTTTGCGTTAGTTCTATCTGCTTTGCTTTGGGTCTTGTCAATGACCCATTCTTCCATTGTTAAATGCGAACTTGGTGAATGTCGTTGGTTTCAATTTGGCTCACTTAGCTTTCAACCGGCCGAAATCTTAAAACTCGCTCTCACGGTGTATTTAGCAGATTTTATAGCCCGAAAAAGGGAAGAAGGCAAAGTTGGCGATTTCAGAGAATTTTGGTTGCCAATTATCATCGTTTGCGGGCTATCTCTAGGTCTAGTCGTAGTGGCTCAGGGCGATCTCGGTACCGGTGTAGCCTTGATTGCAATTATTTTTGGCATGCTTCTCGTTTCTGGTATTCCCATGTGGCAATTTGCTGCCATGTTTGCCATCGTTATTGCTGTAGCAGTTGGTTCGGTGGCCATTTCGTCGCACCGGATGGAACGTGTTAATGCTTGGATTACCACTTTGACCGGCGGTGAATCATCCGATTCCACCTATCATATTGATAACGCCATGCTTGCCATCGGCACCGGCGGATTTAAGGGCGTTGGTATTGGCAATTCCGTCCAAGCTACAGGCTATCTCCCAGAATCCATTAACGACTCCGTCTTTGCCATTATGGGTGAGACATTTGGCTTTATGGGGCTCACCGCCGTAATTGTGGTTTTCTGTATTATGCTTCTTCGCATGCTAAAGGTAGCAGATCATACCAAAGACGACAATAATCGCTTCTTTATCATTGGGGTATTTTCTTGGACTTTAGCCCAGGTAGTAGTCAACATTATGGCTATGACCGCCCTTGTACCAGTCACCGGGATTACTTTGCCACTCTTGTCATACGGGGGTACTTCCATGATGTTTATTGCTTTTGCAATCGGCCTAGTTTTGCAACTTTCGTGTTATACTAGTAGAGAGGGAATTAAACATGAAAATATTAGTAGTGGGGGGCGGCAGCGGTGGACACATTACTCCAGCCGTGGCCGTCATTCGTGAAATTCTAGAAAAGCGTCCTCGTGCCGAGGTAGAATTTTGGACTGATTTCAAATACTTCAAAAATGTCACCAAACTTTGTTCTGAGATTGGTGTGTCTTGGGCTGAAGGTCACGAATCAAAAAAAGGGCGTCGTGGGCCTGTCATCAGGGTACGAAGAACTTTGGCCGGCAAATTCCATCGTTATGCTGGCTGGAAATTCTCCGACTATTTCGTCCATTTCGACATCACAGTCAAGGATTTAATCCTAGGTAATTTCTTCGGTTTTCTCGGTTTTCTCGGCGGTCTTTTGATGAGCTTTTTTAGGCTGATAGTCTATCGCCCAAATGTCATTTTTTTGAAAGGTGGCTATACTTGTCTTCCAATCGGTATAGTAGCCAAACTTTTTCATATTCCGTACATCATTCACGAGTCAGATTCCGTAGCTGGCCTTGCCAACCGTCTACTCATGAAAAAAGCCAAAAAAGTCGCTTTTGGTATGCCACCATCCGAAGCTGTCATGGAAAAACACAAAAATTACGTCTATACCGGTATCCCAGTCGCCCCAGAGTTCAAACCAGTTAGTTTAGTCAAAACCGAGCAACTAAAAAAGGCTTTTTCTTTTAACTCTGACAAGCCCCTAGTTGTCATTACTGGTGGCTCGCAAGGCTCCGAAAATCTCAATGAGACCACCCGTCTAATTTTACCAGAACTACTAGGATTCACTCAGGTAGGCCTCGTGGCTGGGCGCAAACACTACGAAAATATGCTTGACCTCAAAAAATACGAAAACTGGGACCATGCTTCGCTCGAATCTAACTTCCGGATGTGGGAGTTTAATACCACCATGGACGAGCTGATGGGTGCTGCCGATGTGGTAGTTTCTCGCGCTGGTGCTACCACCATTGCGGAGCTCGCCGCTCTCGAAAAAGCCGTAATTCTAGTACCATTTGAGCGTCTCCCCGGCGGTCATCAGACCGTAAATGCTAGCCGTTTGGAAAAGGCCGAAGCCGCCGTAGTTGTAAGCGACGCCGAGATGATGAAAAACCCCTTCGCGCTCCTCGACGCCATCCGACACTTAATCAAGAATTCTCGCCTTCGCGCCGAACTTGCCGAGCGTCTCCATAGCGAAGCTTGTACTGATGCTGCTTCACGTCTAGCTGATTTGATCTTGGAGGAGGCTGATGGAAAATCAAGAGCCTAGATTAGCCCGTCGGCGCGCCAACAAACACTCCAAACTTAAATCCGGTCGCACCATTGGCGAGCGTCGAGAACATCTCGAGACCGCTTCTGAGCGTATGGCCGCCAGGAAAAAAGTCAAAAAACGCCAAAACCTCCGCGTAATCATCACCGTAGTAGCCTTTCTACTCGCTGCCGTAGCCATTGTAGTTTTTGTGGTGATCTTCTTAAAACAGCGCGCCGCTAATGAGGCCGACACCGCACCTACCGTAGTAGTAAAAACCTATAGCCCTACCATCGGCATCACCGATGAAAATTCCGTCGGAGGCAAAATTACCTCTCGGATGACCGAATACATCGGTCAGCTCGAAACCGACCTTCGAGATCTCGGCCTCACCCCATTAAAGGCTGTTATTCCTGCTGGTTCTATTCGGGAGGTTGATATTTACCTAGTTGGCCACAATGGATATATCAAGACTACTATTGATCGAGGCACTGGTGTCACCGCCGAAGATACCGAGCGCATGCTTCGCTATCTAAAAGGTCAGGGAATCAATGAATTTGAATATATCGACGTCCGTATCGACGGCAAAGCCTACTGGAAATAGGGAAGTGTTCGGTTTTTGTTCGGGGTAATTTCCTGCTCTTTTTGTTCGGTTTTTGTTCGGGGAAAATAGCATTGCATGGTCTAAGTGGGGAATAAATCGTCTGAAAAACAGGGAAAATAACAAAAAAGGGAAATAAACTAGGGAAAAAGTCAAATTCAAAAAATCCCGACCGCCAGAGCTCAGCTAACAGGGTGGCGGCCAAAAACCGGTCCTAGAAGGCTTGGAATGGTAAGTCGTCGAGGAATCTTTTAGTCACATTGAGTGAATATTTGATGAGCCCTAGTGATTTTTACAGCATTTCCCCATCCGAGACGAGTAGTGTTTCAGATTTGCCTAAAAGGCAAGTCTGAAAACATGATCGAGGCGAGGATTGGGTGAATACGCTGTAAAAATTATCAAGGTGCGAAATCAACCATTCACGAAAGGTGAGTGAAAGATTCCTACCCATTAATTCCCACTCCCCCGCCCATTTTAACCATAACCAGTATATCTCGACCCGTGAAGACGCATGATTAACCGTCTTTTTCCAAAAGGTGTAATGTCGTAAAATATGTATTGTGCGACATTACAACTATATAGATTCGGATGGGCGTTAAGTCCGCAAACAGGCTTTTGAAAATCTATTTTCTGAATCATAAAAAGCCTATCTCCGAGCTTTAAACCCATCTGCGGACACGTCTTTGTCCTCATAGTTACCCGGATCCTCAACAGGGGTAGACAGGGAAACCGGGGAAGCTTGCTTTCTAGAGGTCGGCACCTCTGCCGTCGATTTCTCTTGGTATTCCACATCCACATGTGGATTTATCGCTGTCCGCATCGTCTTTTTGCCCCGCTGGTTCTTCTTTGGGGCTTTTTTCGACTTTCTCTTTTTTCCTGTGTTTTTGCCCTGAGGCTGGGTATTTTTCTGGCTCTCCGTATTCCCCGTATTTCCTACGTTCCCTGCATTCTCTGTATCTTTCTCTGTTCCCTGCTGCTCCCCTACCAACCTTGCCAAATCCTTCAACCCTAGCCGTTCTTTGCCTTCGGCGGCATTTGGGCTGAGCTTAGTTTTCAAAAAATCAGCTTGCGGTGTCGACGGTCTGACAAAACGTTTTAAGTTCGGTTTTTGTTCGGTATTCGGATTGACCTTCAAATATCCAGAAGAATGATTTGTATGAATCTGACCACCATGACCACCGGAATTATTCGAAATCGGTACAAATATCATTTCATTAGAAACATCACCGCTAGCTCCGTTGGCGCTTCCAGCGGCCCGTCCAGAATCAGAAAGTTCCTGCTTGTACCGCTCAGCTTGCTCAATCGTCTCACGTATTTCAGCCTCTACCTCCTCCCGCGGTCTACCATAGCGTACTCTAGAATATTCAATAATAGCAGAAAAGTTATCTTGTGGTGTAGCGGGAATTGAAAGGGTGGTTGCTGAGAAAGCCGGCACTTTCTCGCCGTTTACGATCATTGAAATCACGAAATGACGGTTATTGAGTTGTAAAAGATCTGAAGCGTCAAAGATCGGCTCAAACTGTTTATCAAGAATCGGCGCGTCTTCTGCGGATACCCGAAAACAGATGGTCGTGCCAACGTTACCAAACACTGCATCGCGCACGGAATCAGTCATCTGGGCAACATACTGGTTTGCCACGGTGAGATTTAATCCGTACTTGCGTGCCTCAGACAGAATTACTGCAAAGGAATCCGTGGCAAAGTTTTGGAACTCATCTACATACAGATAAAAAGGCCGTCTATCCTGTACTCGCGGAATATCGGACCTACTCATCGCTGCAAGCTGGACCTTGGTTACGAGAAAAGCTCCGAGAATAGATGCATTATCTTCTCCAATCAGACCTTTGGATAGATTCACTACCAAGATTTTACCATCGTCCATGATTTGGCGAATGTTAAAGGATGAGCGCGGTTGCCCGATAATATTCCGAATAATCGGATTAGCCGTAAAAGCCCCCACCTTATTTAATACTGGCGCAATCGACTCGTTTACCTGCTTTTCGTTCCATTGGCCAAATTCATGCTTCCAGAATTGCAAGACCGTCACATCATGGCAATATTCCAAAGTCTCCTTCCTAAACTCCTTATCAGTCAGCATCCGCGAAATATCAAGCAAGGTAGCAGACGGTCGGTCAAGCAAAGCTAATAGAGTATAGCGCAAAATATGCTCAAGTCTAGGTCCCCAAGAGTCGCCAAACATCCGCTTAAGCACCCCAATTACCTCCGAACAGATGTTAGGTTTTCTAGACGGATCGGATACTTCCAAAGGATTAAACGCTACCGGAAAAGCCGTATCTGCCGGATTAAAATACACTACATCCTTCACGCGAGATTCTGGCACAAATTTGAGGTTATCAATCGCAAAATCCCCGTGCGGGTCAATAATACAATACCCCTGATTATAAAACAC
>CAYOSV010000025.1:0-11731 GCA_964406725.1 uncultured Candidatus Saccharibacteria bacterium
TTGCAGGAGATGGGGTATCAAACGTCAAAGTCTGCAAAGTAGCAGGAAACTGTACCGGCACCGATCTCATGGGTACTATATCAACCAGTGGCGGTAGTGTATCAAACCTAGTCTATAATACTGCATACTACCTTTACCCCACCTTCACCTCAGCAAGCTATGGCTTAGACAACTGGGCTAAGACTGATACTACCGCAGGCTCAGCACTCAGCTCCACTTCAGACCTCAACCCCACCTATACCATTGGTGCTGGTAATGGTGCAGTGACGATTACTAGCAAGATATCATGCCAAACTGCAGTAAGTGGTAACATGCAAGATTTTAGTCCTTGCTCAAGTGTAGCTACTGGAACTAGCGGTACTCTTACTGATAGTCGTGATGGCCAAGAGTATACTGTAGCCAAAATTGGCGATAGGTGGTTCATGACCAGAAACCTCGCCATCGGCTGTAATGGTAGTGGCTCTAGCTATGGCTCCAGCGTCAGCTCCAAATCCCTAGACAGTACCACCTCCAATGTTGATACTACCTGGTCCACACCTACCGATTTACTAACTAATTCAGCCTATAGTTCACCAACTTCTGGTTATACTACTGCAGCTATGATGTGTAATTCCACTTATGGTGCTTGGTATAACTATAAAGCTGCCACTGCTGGTACCATCTCAACTGACAGCAACACCACCGAAGCTTCCTATAGCATCTGTCCTAAAGGATGGAAACTACCAACCAATAGTGAATTTACGACACTCAAAGATACTAGTGGTTCTACCACGTCATTTAGTCCAGTTACCGGCGGCCTCTACGCTTATGGGTCCCTCCGCAGTACAGAGAACGGGTACTGGTGGTCTGCTACGTCGATCAATACCACGCATCGTTACTACCTGCGCTACGATGGTTCTAGCCTGGATACCGCCAGCTTCGAACGGTTCGACGGGTTCTACGTGAGGTGTATTAAGTCATAGAATTTTGGACTGCACTAGAAAAGTAGCCCTTAGCCCTCCCCTATACAGGGGTGGGTTGGGCTACTTTTTATATAATGTCGAGGAGGCGAGCTTCGACAGACCTGATGCCGTTCCATTCGTTTACGGTGGGCTGGATAAGAAAATTGTACAGCTCGTCGTCGTAGAGATGAAACCATGCATCGGGGGCGGAAAAAGCGACCGATTTGATACTAGCTCCGTCTTTGGCTCTTAAGTCTAGCCTTAGGTGGGTGCCATCTTGGCCCATGCGCCTACTGTCGGCGATTTCGGCATTTTTGAGACAAAAAATTGGTTCTTCATTCCCTGGGCCAAATGGTTCGAGCTGGCTCAAATCTTCGATGAGGTCGAGGTTAAAATCTTTGAGGCTATCAATGTCAATGTCGGCGTGATGTTTTAAGAATCTATCTTGGTCTTTGAGATTTAGGCTATTATAATATTCGTTGATTTTTTCTCTGAACGCGTAGAGATTTTCTCTTTTGACCTGGACGCCGGCAGCAGCAGCGTGACCGCCGCCACCTTCTATGGCGCTTTTGGCGTATTCTAAGGCTTTGGCCAGATTAAAATCACCGAAACTACGGCCTGAGCCTTTGAAAATACCGTCTTCTACTTCGGACAGGACAAAGGCGGGCTTATGATACTTCTCGACCAATCTACCAGCGATGATACCGAGGATACCTTCGTGCCAAGTGCCTGTTTCGATGATGACAGGAGTATCCTCTGGGGATTTTTGGAGTCTTGCGGCGATTTCGGAAGTGGCGGCGCGCTGCTCGGTGCGGCGCTTCTTGTTGAGATCTTCGAGCTTGGCGGCGAGGGCGGCGGCTTCGGCAACAGAGGCGGTACGGAGGAGTTTCAAGGAAATTTCGGCGGTATCGAGGCGACCAGCCGCGTTGAGCCTGGGGCCTAGTTGGAAGCCGATAATCTCTGAGGTAATCTGCTTGGTGACAGAGTTTTTGATTAGCTCTCTAAGTCCGGGACGGCGGGTCTTCTCCAAAACGATTTTGCCGAAATAAGTGAGGATGCGATTCTCTTGACTAATGGACATGCTATCACAGATGGTGCCAAGAAGGACTAAATCGAGGAGCCACTTTTCTTGACCTTTTCTTATTAGCCCGCTTTTTGCCAGAGCCTCAGCGAGCTTGAAGGCGACACCGACGCCGGCGAGATCTTTGAGCGTATCTGGACCCATGAAGTCGTGCCGGTGAGGGTTAACAATAGCGATGGCTTCAGGGAGAGTGTCCTCGCACTCGTGGTGGTCAGTGATAATGGTGTCGATACATTCATGGTTTAGCTCGTCGATGATGGTGTGGTTGCGCGAGCCGCAGTCTACGGTGATGACTAGGGTGAAGCCATCTTCTTTGGCTCTTTTGATGAGGCGCTCGCTCATGCCGTAGCCGTCAATAAAGCGGTCTGGCAGCATGACTTCGATGTTTTTGGCACCTGCCATCTTGAGAGCTTGCTCCATTAAGGTAGAGGCGGTAACACCGTCGACGTCATAGTCGCCATAAATCAGGATTTTTTCTGCGGTGCTGAGAGCTTTTTTGATCCTGTCGATGGCCTTATCCATATCAGGGAGTATTAGGGGGTCGATGAGATTTTCGTATCTGGGGTGCAAAAAGTCATCCGAGAGATGGCGAGCTTTCACTAGCTGAGTAAAAATTTTGTTCATTTTTGTTCCCTGTTAGTTAATAGTCTTTGAGGGTTTGCCACCCTTTTGACTTTTAATCACGATGCTTTGAAGTTCCTTTAAAATTGGGTAACTTTTGTTGGTCTGGTAAATTCTGGTGGCACCTTTTTTGGTCATGATGAGAAAATTGCCATCTACGAGACGCTGAAGCTCACGCTGGATGTTGCCGGGATCTTCTTTGATGAGTTTGGCGAGGCCGCGAGAGTGGATTTTGAAATCGGGATACTTAGCAAAAACCACCACGATTTTTCTGCGGACACGCGAAGAAATAAACAAATCTAACACTCTTACCTCCTTAACTTATCCCATTATAGCACATCAAATGTTATTTTTACAACAAGACATCTAAACCTATCTTTTCTTAAACCTTTATGATTCAGAAAAGATAGGTTTAGATGTTATAATAATTACATGTACGTAGAGGTGATACTGGGAAAGGCGGTGGGTAAGGGGGCAAGTAGGCTTACTTATTTTTCTTCCCTGCCCGTGGAGACTGGGAGTATTGTGGAAGTGCCGCTGATGCGAGGGAGGGTGCCGGGGGTGGTATATAAAAAAGTTGCGCAGCCGGATTTTAAATGTCGGGAGATTTTGAAAATTTTGTATTCAAAGCCGTTGCCGGAGCATCTTTTGAAAACCGCCATGTGGATGAGCGAGTATTATGCGGCGCCGGTGTCTGCTGTCATTCAAATGATTTTGCCGGTGGGGGTGATGAAGAAACGAAGAAGGGCTGAACGGAGACAAGTTCAGAATAGTGCTTTTTCGACGCGCTCGCGCCGTCCCGTCGTCACGGGCGGCGCTTCGCTCTTCTTGCTCCCGTCGTCGCAAGACGGTCTCAAAAGTACTAATTCTGAACTTGTCGTCCCCCTCAACCCTGCCCAAAAAAAGGCCGTTAAAGCCCTCTCAGAGCCCGCAGGAGGCACGAAACTGCTTTTAGGCGTTACTGGTAGCGGTAAAACTAATATCTACCTCACAGAGGCTGCTAGGGCCCTTACAGCCCAAAAATCAGTTGTGCTTTTGGTGCCGGAAATCGCCCTTACTTCACAGCTGGTGAAAGTTTTTAAGGAGACTTTTGGAGAGATTGTGACGGTGATTCACTCCAAGCAAACAGAAGCGGAGAGGCATTTGATTTTTGATTCCCTGCTTCTATTTGACGAGCCGAAGATTGTGATTGGGCCGAGATCAGCTCTGTTCGCTCCACTGTCTAATCTGGGGTTAATTATTATCGATGAGGAGCATGAGTCTACCTATTATCAAGAGAATACCCCTAAATACTCGGCGATCCGAGTGGCGTCTAAGATGGCTGACATCTGTAAATGCACTTGTATTTTGGGCTCGGCCACGCCGACAGTAGAAGATTTTTATTTGGCCAAAAAACGGGACTCTTTAGTGATTTTGACCGAAAAAGCCAAAAAAACTGCCGTGCGACCAGATTTTAAGATTATGGATTTCAAAAACAGAGATGAATTCTCAAAAAATCGGTATTTTTCTAATTCTTTGCTCAAGGCTATCGCTAGTAATTTGAAAAACGGACGGCAGAGTTTGATTTTCCATAATCGGCGGGGGTCTTCGCCGCTGACTATCTGTGAAAATTGCGGTAATGAGCTACTCTGCCCGACTTGTTTTCTTCCCCTGACTTTACATGTAGATAGATATGAGATGCGTTGCCATACTTGCGGATATAAGATGAAAGTGCCGTCTTGTTGCCCAAAATGTGGGGGTGGGTCTCTGATCCACAAAGGGTTTGGGACGAAGCTACTTGAAAACGAGCTCACGCGGCTCTTTCCGAAGGCTAGGGTAAAGAGATTTGACGGGGATAGCAAAAAAGGTGAAAGCCTGGAAGAAATGTATAATTCAGTACGAGATGGCGAGGTGGATATACTGGTGGGGACGCAGGTGCTAGCGAAGGGGCTGGATTTACCACTACTGGCTACGGTGGGAGTAGTACAGGCGGATGCGGGGCTGTCGCTCCCGGATTTTAGTGCGGAGGAGCGAGTGTTTCAATTAATTACGCAGGTGATTGGCCGAGTAGGGCGAGGACATTTAACAGAAGCTGAAGTTTTTATTCAGACTTTTCGGCCGGAGCATCCGGTGCTGTCTTTTGCCATCAACGAGGACTATTTGGGATTTTCGGAATATCTATTGAAACAGAGGCGAAAGAGCGGATTTCCGCCGTTTAAATTTGTGGCCAAAGTTGCCGTGACAGCCAAGACTGAGACGACAGCCATCAAAAAAATTCGTGGGGCAGTGCGGAGATTTTCGGCTGATGATAGATTAATAGTTTCCCCGCCACTTCCTGCCTTTCATGAGCGGACTTTAAGAGGCTTTACTTGGGAGGTGGTGGTGAGGTCTAGCTCTAGAAAAGCGTTGCTAGAAAATTTCGCCGAGCTAGACGCTAATTTTCATACTTCCCTGGATTTGCCGAGTCTTTTATAACTTTACAAAGCCTTGGCTACAGGACTTTCTTTGGCGAGTTTTTGATCGAAAGTCCAGAGAGGTTTGGCACCGTTTTTGGTGGCGTAGTAAGCTAGATAGCAGTCTTCAAAGGAGAGTGCGGGGTGGGTTACGTAATCATTAAATACCTCGGTGACGATGTGGAGGTCGTAGCTTAGATTATAAAAGGCAGAGAGAGCTTTAGTGATTTCTCTAACGGCATTCACGCGGGTATAGCCTATTTTTTTAGTTAAAATATGAATCATTTCGCAAAAAACTACGTCCGGAATAAGAAAAGTCCGCGAATCATCGATTAGTAAATGGATGACTTCATCTGTTAATTTGGGTACATCGTTTAGGACAATCCTAAGTACAATATTGGTATCAAGAGTTTCAATGTGATTTTTAGACGCCATATTTCTCCTTGTAGTAAATTGCTGCCTCTTCGCTATTATCCCATTCGTCCATTAGTTCGTGGACGGTTTTGCCGGCAATAGCTTTGATTCTGGCCCTTTCTTCTGGGGTGCGCTCAGCGTCAATCTCTGCTAGCACCTCGTAGATATCTTTGACACGGGAAACTTTGACCTCTTCCTTTTCAATATCAAATTTGACACGATCGCCAATTTTAACACCGAGGACATCCCTGATGGCTTTGGGTAGAGTAATCTGCCCTGATGAATTGATAACTACTGCGTAACTCATGATACTCTCCTTTTTTATGAATAGTATGATTTATCATGAATTATATAGATAGTCATGAATTTTGTCAAGGGGTGAAACTTGAAAACGGCGAATTTTTGTGATAGAATTAGCTTTATGAAAATCATTACGACGCCAGATAAGCGCCTGAGGGAGAAGTCTGAAAAAGTCAGGCAGATTGATTTTGAGGTCCTGGATATTATCAAGGATATGCGGAAGCTCTCTCTTGATTGGGAGGCTAAACATCCTTATGAACTATCGGCGGCGATGGCGGCACCTCAAATGGGGGTTCTTAAACGGATTATTATCATCCGAGATGATATGGAAGACAAGAAAAATGCGCATTTTACTGCGTTGATTAACCCAGAGGTGACCAAGACCGAAGGCAAGACCGTGGTGGATTTTGAGGGGTGTTTATCGGTTCCTAAAATTTATGGTAAGGTGCCACGCCCTCTTAAGGTACGAGTAAAGGCCAAAACCGAAGATGGCAAAGAGGTGCGAATCAAGGCTACTGGGGAGCTTGCGAGGACGTTACTTCACGAGATTGATCACTTAAACGGGGTTCTTTTCATTGATCATATTCGGGATAAGTCGGATGCGTTTTATTATATGGATGACAATGGGGAGCTTTTACCGGTGGAAAATTACGAAAAAGAAATCCGTGACAATAAGAAACTCTGGGGTGAGGAATAATTTGATGAAAAAAATCAAAATTATCTTCTTTGGAAATGGGCCTCTATCTGAATATGCGCTCGCGGCTTTAAAGCAGGCGGGGGTAGAGGTGGTTTTTCATGCGCGAACTCGCGAGGATCTTGATGAGGCGGTGCGCTTAAAGTCCGAAAATCCTTCCCTGACTGGGGTGCTGGCATCGTTTGGGGTTTTGATCCCCTCGTCTGTGTTGGAGGTATTTGAACCAGAGGGAATTTTAAACATCCATCCGTCACTTTTGCCACTTTATAGGGGTGCTTCGCCGATAGAAAGCGCTATCTTGAACGGCGATACCGAGTTTGGGGTGTCGGTAATGAAGCTTGCGAAGGCAATGGATGCGGGGCCAATCTATAAACAAGCGACGATTTCTGATGCGCCACTAGAGATGATTAATAAGGATTTTTTGTACAAAACTTTGGCGGAAATGGGGGCAGCGATGGTACTCTCACTTCTAAAGGAACAGGCAAAAACTGGTAAATGGCCTACTCCTACCCCACAAGATGATAGCAAGGCCACCTACTGCTCCAAGTTTGAGAAAAAAGATGGGATTCTTGATCCTTCTAGAGAGCCGGCAGAGGTAATTTTACGTAAAATCATTGCTTTTCAGGGGTTCCCAAAAGCCAAATACCCGTTTTTTGACAAAAACTGTGCCATTTTAGAGGCGCATATGGTCTCTAGCGGTGAGACGGCTCTTCTCCCCTTAGAATGCGCAGACGGGCAGATCTTGAGTATAGACAGATTACAACCGGATGGCAGTAGGCCGATGGATGCGAGAAGTTTTTTCAATGGATATAGGAAATAATTTATTTGGCGAGATTGGGGATGGCAAAAATACAGATTATCGTTATAATGGTAACTATTTTTATAACTATACTAATCGTAGCCAAGGCTTTGTATTTAGTTTTTAAACCAGCAATTGCAAAGCATATAGAAACAATGGCTAATGGTATCCCAATTGACCAATAATACATCACCATAAGCCACCATACCGCGCCAGCCCCACCCTCATTGAATGAGCCACCAGATACTATTAAACAATATGTCCAAGGAAGCAGTGGAATTGTAGCAGCGATAAAAGCAATAATGGAGTATGCTTTGATATTATATTTGGGGTTTTCCCGTTTTTTCCTTGCTTCTTCTTCAATCATTTTCCGTCTTACATCGTCCAGATTTCCTGCTTTGTAATAAGCGACCTCATGAACATCTGAACTAACAACAGCGGATTCTACTGATTTATTATTTTTTGTCTGAGGAGTAGCAATAGAATTAACGGCTAACGAAAGTGTTTCTTCTGTTTTTTTGTTACGGTTGGCAAGTATTTGAATGCCCTCAATAATGGCCAATATATAAGAAATAACCATGATAAAATAACTGATATTACTAAAGAATATCATAAATTGTGAATTGAAAATTTTTTGATTCAATGAATATATCATCCATATGATATATATAGTCGCCATTACACTAATATGAGCAATACCTGATTTGTAACGTTTCGTAATAATATCATGCACACCCCAAGCTCCGGTCAACGGAAAAAATGCCAAAAGCGCAGCAATTAATAATGTTTTTTTGCTTGGCTCGGCCTTCGTTGATTGCTCTGGTTGTTTTTGCGTTTCGATGGAGGGCTGATTGTCCATAAGCTTATTATAGCACACTCAAAAAGCTGATGGACGCGAAGGCGTTTTTGAACGAGGTGCGAAAATAAAAAGAGGGCTTGGCCTCGCACCTCCGGTGCAAGGTCGCCCTCAATGCTTTCAGTGTAGCATGATTATTCCCTAGGTTCAACTAGTCAGTGCTCTTTTTTATGCAAGATCTAGCGATAGCCATAATGCCTCCAACTACTAGACAAATTATGCCGCCGATGAAGACTGGATTAATATTGGTAGGTTTTCCAGAAGCTATCAGCACTGTTAAAAATTCAAATCCGCCAATGATGACAAGTGCAATTCCGATAAATACAACGCCCATAGCAAGATAATTCATAATTTCTAGAATTGGCAGTTTTTTTGTTTTATTGTTTTTTGTCGCCATTTTTCTCCTAAATGCAATTAGGCTAAGAGTTTGTCGCGGTTTTTCATGATGGCTTGTTTCATTTCGGCGATGGTGCGGTCGACAATTTCACGGTAGTCGGGGCGGTTTTTTTCGAGCCAATCGGCGATGTCTTTAGCCTCGGTGAGACTATCAAACTCTTTTAGTTGCTCGTCGGTGAGACCCTTAGAGATACGCTCGCCGATTCTTACCTCTAGTTCTTCCTGAATATACTTCAAAAATTCTTGTTTTTTGCTCTCTGGCATAGCGGAAAGGCCCATTTCCTTAAGAAAATTTTCATCAAACTGCATAAGCTTATTATAACATAGAAGCTTTAAGAAGACTATTTTTCGTAGTGGGTCCATATGCGGAAGATATGGACTTCGCGTTTCTTTTGATATCTACTTCGTATAGTAAGCGATGTGTTATGATATACTTTAGTTCAACTCTCAGTGTCGGTAGAAGAGGGAAATTCTCTATTTTCTTTGTAACTTTTAAGTAGAGGTGGGTGGACGACATCTTCTTTGGTGGGCTCTTCATAGGGCAAATATGATAATCTGAATCTCTCGCTTAATTTGCTGAGTTTTTTAGTTTCTGGATCTGACAAAATCCTCCGTCGCAAAGCCTCTAATTTGATTTCGTAGCTATAGTCATTTATGTCGACCCTCTTGGTAGATGAATATGTGTCTGGGTACAAATCATCAATTGCTCTAGTGCCATAGTTACGTATAGTATCAGCACCAGAAAGGGCCCCATGCTCCTTCCACATGGCTTCTTTTACGTTTCCCTCTAGTTCTTGCTTCGTTTTCTCGTTGGCCTTACTATTTATGAACTTAGAAAATATATTTTGTTTAGAGTTTGATTCGATGAATCGGGATAGTTCTGCCATAGCTAAATCTGTTTGTTTTTTGTTCTCTTCATATCGTTTGAGATATTCTTTGCGCTTAGTCTCATTGCCCAATACATTTCCCAGCATTTCGATGACTTCACTGCTGTCTCCAAGATTCAGGTTATTACTTAATGACTTAAGCGATTCGCTTACGGCTTTTTCGTTTTCTTTCGTTTGTTCAATTTCCTCTTGAAAGTTCTCCCAAGGATTTTTACTCTCGTCGGCAACGACTTCTCGGTCACTCGATAATTTCTCTGACATTAAAATACCTCCTTTATGTTGTATTGATATATTTTTATTATAGCACAAAAAGCTATATGTTTGATTTCGTGGACGAAAGAAGGATATCCACGATTTTGTTTAGAGGGTGCGTTTTTTGGTCTCGCGGGTGAAGAAGACGAGGCGGTCGTTTATCTGAAGGTCAATTTTGTGCTCGGTTTTGAGAGCGAGACCACCGGTTTCGCCGGCTACTAGCTGATTCACGTCCATCTTTTCTTTTTGAGTGCTGGTAACTTCGGCTTCTGCCTGAAACTTCTTGTCTCGGACTACCCTTGCAAGATAGCCAGGCTTGACGTCACCTTTTAATACTTCCCCACCGGCGATGATGCTGGTTTTCTCAGTGCGGAAGACGCCGAGGACTTTCATTTCACCTTTGTCTTCTTCGACGATTTCGGCGTCGAGGAGGTTTTCCATTTCATGTTTGGCGTCATCTAGTAGCTCGTAAATTACTCTGTAGGTCCGGATAGGTACACCGTCTCTGGCTGCCATTTTGGAAATATTGATTGGAACGGAGACGTTGAAACCATAAACCACGGTGTTTTCGCCGGCAGCCATGTAGACATCGTTTTCGTTGATGTCGCCCACGCCAGTAGAGACGATATTGAGGGTGATTTCGCCATGAGTATCGATGAGCTTAAGGCTATCTACCACACTCGTGACAGAACCGAGCACATCGCCTTTAATGATCACATTGAAGACTTTGGAATTGTCGGCCACGTTCATCATTCGGAGGAGGTCTGTGCTGGTGACATTAGCATTAGCAGATTCGTTAGCGGCCGCTTGAGCATTGAGGAGTGCCATTTTCCTAGCGGTTTTTTCGTCTCCCACTTCCATAAAGCGATCGCCGAAGTTTGGCAAATCTTTAAAACCAGTAATTGTAACAGGAGTGGATGGAGTGGCTTTGCCTTTGGGTTTACCCTGCCAATCTAGCATAGTGCGGACTTTGCCATAAGTACTGCCAGCCACGACGAATTCGCCGGTCTTTAGTTCCCCACCGGTAACGAGTAGATTCACTACCGAACCTTTGCCGGTCTCCATGTGAGATTCAATCACAAGGCCTTCGGCTGGGATATCGACATCGGCTTTTAATTCTTCGATATCGGCGGTCAAGAGAATCATGTCTAGTAATTCTTCGAGATTCTGATTTTGTTTAGCGGAAATTGGGACCATAGTGATGTCACCGCCCCATTCTTCTGGCTGTAAGCCGTGGTTTGAGAGGTCGGCTTTGGTGCGGTCAATGTCGGCGCCTTCGCGGTCAATCTTGTTAATTGCCACGATAATTTTGGCGTTGGCGGATTTCGCAAAGTTGATAGCCTCAACCGTCTGAGGTTTCACGCCATCGTCGGCTGCCACCACGATGACTACGATGTCGGTAAGCATGGCGCCGTGCTGGCGAATCGCGGCAAAAGCCTCGTGGCCAGGGGTATCTAGAAAAGTGATTAGCCGGTCGTTATATTTGAGCTGGTAAGCAGAAATGTGCTGAGTGATGCCGCCGGCTTCGTCGTCTACGGTTTTCTTGTGTAATAGAGTATCAAGCAAAGTGGTTTTGCCGTGATCGACGTGCCCCATCACTGCGACTACTGGAGGTCTCAAAACTGCCTTATCTGACAATTCTCGGTGAAAATCAGAAGTTTTGGTGGCGGTGTTTTTCTTTTCGAGTTTGACATTTTTAAGGCCTAATTCATCGATGATAATCTGGGCGGTTTCGTAATCTAATCTCTGATTGATAGTGGCGACGATGCCGTTTTTGAAAAGAGTCCCGATAAGTTCGGTTACAGAAAGGCCGAGGGCCTGGCTTAGCTCATCAACAGTAATCGATCCAGCAATTTGGATGGTTTTTTCTTCCTGACTATTTTCCATATCCTGCTCCTTTCTGACATTTGTTTGGCGAAAGTCGACTAAAACTATCGCCATAAAAATAAAACTTCTCTTAATTTTACCACATTTTGAAAAAATATGCTATAATAGGGATAATATTAATAATCCCGGGTAGCTCAATGGTGGAGCAAGAAGCTGTTAACTTCGAGGTTG
>CAYOSV010000026.1:0-11488 GCA_964406725.1 uncultured Candidatus Saccharibacteria bacterium
TGTCTCGTAGGGTCATATTAATACTGATATTAAAAATGGCACCACGAGGGTGCAACAATTAAGCATTCTAGCAACTATTATTACCCGAACCTCAATAGCCTCATGGTGCCATTTGTAAGTTCGAACAATATTCGTCTGCTTGATACAAAAACAGAGTTGCCTATATAAAATACTTAATTGTTGCACTTTTATTGTAGCGCATTTTTTTAGTTTAAGCAAGATTTTTATTTGATAAATTTATTTGGTGTGGATATCAAGTTGATTGTATGGGATGGAGATTTTGTTTTCTTCTAGGGTCTCAACGATAGCATGGAGAGAGTTGCGGCGAGCCTGGAGACGGTCGGTGGGGTTACAAGTGACGACTACTTGATAATTAAGCGAGGAACTATCTATCTTGGTGAGACCTTGATAGCCGGCCGTGGTGACAAGCTCGGTTTTTGCTAGTTTTTTGGCAATTTCCGACATGACGGCGTCGGCTTTTTCGATTTTTAGGCTATATGGGAGTGGTACTGGGATATAAATATAACCAGTGTCCACCTCTACTTTATCAATATTACGATTAGCAATAGAAACGATGTTCATGTTATTGATATCTTGGATTTTGGTAGTCCTGAGGGTGATAGATTGAACGATACCTAGATTGTCGCCAAATTTGATTAAATCACCGATGTCATAGTAATTACTTGAGATAATTTCAAGACCCCTAATCATATCTTTCAGAGCGTCCTGGAGAGCAAAACCCACGATAATCGAGACAATACCGACGCCGGCCAGCATGGAACTAACATTGACGCCTAGAAGTTGCAAGACAATCAAAACTATAATTATAACTAACACCGTACAAATGATGCTTTTGAGCATCCTGGCGTAGGTACGTTTTCTTTTCTCGGTAAGACGCTTATTGATAGGCTTTTTGCCTGCGTTGTCTACGGATTCCATAAGTCTATTATATCACGCATTGATATAATAAGTAACTTCGTCAAAGAGCGGGAGCGGCAGGCCTTTCCAGGCGGCAGCGGTTTCGCCACTGGGGCCTAGAGCCATAATGGTAGGGTATTCCATAATTTCGTAAGCTTCGCAAAAATCGGGGGATTTGTCTGGATTAATAATCTCTATTTCGTGACCAGTACGACGTCTCAAATCCTCTAGCCAGTCGGTGACGGTCCGAGAGTAATCCCTTCCTTCCCTGTAGACACAAACTACGCGCATTTTTGCTTCTGCTCCTTTAGGATATTTTCAAAATCTTCAAGGGTCTTGAACTCCCTAAAGACAGAGGCGAAACGGACGTAGGCGACTTCGTTGACTTCGGCTAGTACATCGAGGACGGCTTCGCCGATTTGTTTGGATGTGATTTGGTCGGTGCCGTAACTATATAATATATCGGTGGCACGATTAACAACGTCTTCTACTTCTAGCTCGGAATTAAAAAATTTACCAACACTACGTTTGACAGCAAGGAGGAGTTTATCGCGATCGTAGATTTCTTTGTTGCCGCTTCTTTTCATGACGGTAAGGTTGGGGAGTTCAATCCGCTCGTAGGTAGTAAACCGACGACCGTCGGAAGTTTCACGGCGGCGACGAATCATGGTGCCATCAACGGTTTCGCGGCTTTCTAGAACTTTGCTATCTCCGATCCGAAATTGTTCCATGCCCACTACCTTCTATTTAGTCCTTTTTCTTCTTGCGGAAACGCTCTCTTAGAGATGGAGGGACGTCCATTTCTTCATCTGAAGTGGTCGGCTCTGGCTCTGGCTCGTTTTTGATGGAATCCCACATATTGGATTTGGCAGGAGCAGCAAAATCTTTTACCTCGGAAGAAGGCTGTTCTGGTGCGGGGGTAGGCTCTGGCTCTGGCTCGGCAACAGGATCGGTGCCATTATAGTAATCAGAGTCAAACCCAGTAGCCACCACGGTGACGATAATTTCGTCTTCTAGCTCTGGACGGACAGAAGCGCCGAAAATAATATTGGCATCTGGAGAAACAGCACCGGTGATGACTTCGGCGGCCTCTTGAATTTCGCTCATACTCATATCGTAGCCACCGGCAACAGAGAATAGTACGCCTCTTGCGCCTTCGATTTTTACTTCGATAAGGGGCGATTCTACAGCTTGCTGGGCGGCGATGACAGCGCGGTTTTCACCGGAAGCGCGGCCGATGCCCATAAGGGCGGAGCCAGCATTTTTCATGATGGCTTTGACATCGGCGAAGTCTAGGTTGATTAAAGAATGCTCAGTAATAAGCTCAGAAATACCCTGAACGCCTTGACGAAGGACATCGTCGGCAATTTTGAAAGTCTCAAGAAGTGGAGTACGAGGATCAATGGTCTGGAGTAATCTATCGTTTGGGATAGTAATAAGAGCATCTACTTGGCGCGAAAGCTTCTCGATAGCAAGATCGGCATTAGTGCGGCGTTTGGCTCCTTCAAAAGTGAAGGGTTTGGTAGCTACACCGACTGTCAGAATGTCTTTTTTGCGAGATTCCTCGGCTACGATAGGACCAGCACCGGAGCCAGTACCACCACCGGCACCAATAGTGATAAATACCATGTCGGCACCGTCCAAGGCTTTACTAATTTCTTCCCTGCCCTCCTCGGCAGCTTCGCGACCTTTTTCTGGGTCGCCACCAGCACCTAAACCTTTGCCAATGTGGACTTTGGTATCGGCAGTGGAATGATACAGAGCTTGTGCGTCGGTATTGATAGCAACAAATTCTACGCCGGAAAGGCCGACTTCTTTCATGCGCTCGACGGCCGAACCGCCGGCACCGCCAACTCCGACAACTTTTATACTTGCTTTACTCTCCACCACCTCTGAAGGCTTAACTTCTGGCATAATAAATATCCTCGCTTTTTATGTACTTATAAAGATAATACACCTTATTAAATAATTTTTCAAGGGATTAGGAGGAAATATAGGCAAATTTTATCGCCGTGCAAACGCAAGAGGCGATGAAATTTGCCTATATTTCCTCTAAAACTTGGAGAAGATTTTTTTGAGGATATTGCCGGAGCTTTTAGGCTTTTTGGACTTCTTGTTAGATTTGGAGGTTTTGGCCATGTAGGCTTGGTCTTCGGCGGCAATCTGAGCGAGGCCCACGGCGGCGGCAAACTCGGGGCGCTCCACAGCGTCGGAAACTCCAGCAAGATTTAGAGGAATACCGATTTTGACAGAAGCTTCCATAGCTTTTTTGGCAAACAATTCAATGTCGCGCATACGAGCGCCACCACCAGTCAAAATAATTCCCTCTGGCAGACGTTGATCGTATTTGGCAGATTTGAGCTTTTTTCTAATTTCACCAAAAATTTCCTCGAGACGAGCCTCAACTACAGCATCTACTTCTTTTCGATCAAAATTACGTTCGTGACCTTTGTCTTTGCCAATTCTGATGATGGGGGATTTTTCACTATCAAAATCACCGGTGACGAATCTGGTTTTGATGTCTTCGGCCATGTCGGGATCAATAGCAAGTAAAATCGCAAGGTCGTTTGTGATATTATTAGAACCGGCCGGAACTACACCGACATATTGTAAATCACCTTCTTCATAGACCGCTACAGAGGTCGTAGCAGATCCCATATCAATTACAGCAACACCGTTTTCTTTTTGCTTGTCGGTGAGGACAGCTTTGGCGGCGGCAACCACAGATGGGATTAACCTTTCGGCGGTGACTTCGGCGTGCTCGGTGGCTTTTCTTAGATGTTCGCAATTGGGGGTGAGTGCAGAAATCACGTTGGCGCGCATTTCTAATCTGGCGCCACTCATTCCGAGAGGATCTTTGATACCCCCCTGACCATCAATGGCGTATTCCAATGGCACTACGTCTAAGACATCGCGGTTGGCAGAGATACAGCTAGTGACGGCGACATTTTCTACACGGTCCATATCTTCCCCGTTGATTTCGTGGTCGGCGGTATTGCTAACGACGGCAATCATGCCCTGAGTATGGGTGGATAAAATTTGTGAACCATTAATAGAAACGTACGCCGAGCGAACATCGTAATCACCCATGCGTTCGGCTTCGCCTAGCATAGTGTCGATAGAACGAGCGGGGCCGTTGAGATTGGCCGGGACACCCTTTCGCATACCGGCGTTTTTGCCTTCGTTGTAACCGTAAATATGAAGTTTGCCGTCTTTCAACGCCCCAATGACAGCACGGACATTCTCTGTACCAACATCAAGACCGGTTACAAAATTAGGCTTGTCTTCCATAATTTCAGTATAACATATTAATCTGGTAATGTTAAGACTTCATAACCATCTTTTGTGACTAATACAGTGTGCTCACAATGACAGGCGATACTGCCGTCTTTCATTTTGACGGTCCAGTTGTCGTCTTTTTCAACATAATTAGCGGGTTTGCCAAGGCAAGACATCGGCTCAATACAAATAGTGTCGCCCTCTACGAGTTTGTAGCCGTGACCTTTTTTGCCGTAATTAGGAACTTCGGGAGCATCGTGCATTTTTTGATCGATGCCATGTCCAACATAGTTCTCAATAACGCCGAGGTGGCCTTTTCTTAAAACTTTCTCTACTGCGCTACCAATATCGCCAATATGGGCACCGGGCTTGACTTGATTAATTCCCTCCCACATGGAGGACTCGGTAACCTTGATCATGTTTTTGATGGCGGGGCTAGCTTTTTCTCCAACAATCATGGTAAAAGCCGAGTCGGTAAAAAAGCCTTGGTAATATATATCTAAATCAAAGCTGACCTTGTCGCCTTCTTCTAGAGGGATGTTTTTGGGGGCGCCGTGGACAAGTTCGTCGTTTACAGAAATACAGATAGCACCGGGAAATTCGTCGTCTAGCATATCGTAAGCCACTTCGGCTCCATGTTTCACGATTTCTTTTCTGACCCATTCGTCGATTTCTGTACCAGTCATGCCGGGCTTGACGTGGGCCTTTAAGTCTTTCAAGATGTTGCCCAGGATTTTGCCGCCGGCTCGCATGGCGATGATTTTTTGCTGTAATTCTTCGGGGGTGGTATTGTTGACATTTAGCATTTGAAAATCCTTTAATTATTCTCCGTAACTTTTTTCGATTTCTTCACCGTTGACATCGTCTGTTTGCTTGGTGGCAGTGGGGTCTAATTCTTCCACTGCAGCGATTAGGCGGCCAGTGACTGTGCCAACTTCACCAACGCCGTCAACTTTTTTGATCTTTATATTATTTTGTTCTAACTGACTTAAAATTGGATAAATATTTTGTTCAAAAATCTCCCAACGGCGGTCAATAGCATCCTTTGATTTGTCGTCTTCCCTGCCGCGAAGTTCTAATCTCTGGTATAGCTCTTCCTTGGGGACTTCTAATATAATGGCACCCTTAATATCGTCTTTCATGTGTTCCATTAGCCACTTGGCTTGGTATTCAGTCCGTGGATAGCCATCGAGGATTACATTGTATCCTTCGGCGTTGGCGATCTCAATCTGCTTCGTCATTAGTCTAATAACGTCGTCGTCTGGAATAAGGCCGCCTTGATCGATAATACTGGCGTACTCGCCGGTGTCCCTGATGACTTGGCCAACAGAAAAAGTGCGCCACCCAAAAATCTCAGACAAAGCTTTGGCCTGAGTGCCCTTGCCGGAGCCGGCTAAACCAAATAATATAATCATAATATGATTATATCACATTATCTTAAACCTAGCTTGATACGCTCGGCCTTTTCGGCTTTGCGGGCCTCTCTGATAATAGCTTTTGCCCTTCTCTCACGCTTGGAGATGGGTTTGGAAAAACGCATCTGAGACTTCTTCAGAGGCATGACGCCGCCCTGAAGGACTTTACGATTAAAACGACGAATAATATTCTCGTTTGCTTCACCCTGATCTTTTCTTGTAACTTTTATAGCCATATTAGAGAGTATTATAGCACAGATGTTAAATATTGACAAGGGTGAAGATAAGACGAGTCGTAGCTTTTGCTGACGCAATGTTGGTCGACGAGTCGAGAGTTTTTGCTATTTGACGAGACTAGGATTTTGCTAAAGCAAAAGCGGACACGACGAATCGGTGCTCATTTATGACGACGAGACGAGATTTTTGCTTCGCAAAAATCTATGCCGGGCGTCGTCTCGGAATATCTAAAACTCGTTTTAGATATTCACTCGCCTCCTACGACATCCGAACTGACGTTCGCGTCTCGTCGAAATCATCACGATTAAAAAACGACCTAGAAGGTCGATTTTTAATCGTGGCGGACACGACGAGACTCGAACTCGCGACCTCTGCCGTGACAGGGCAGCGCTCTAACCAACTGAGCTACGTGTCCATATATATAATATACTGTGTATATTATATACCATTTTTTCAAAAATCACAAGTCTAAACTGTAGGAATGGTAAATGCAGAGGCGTCAGCTGGGGTGGTTGGAGCAGGTCCAGATGGAGTAGTTGGTGTAGGTGGCAGGCTAGAAGGAGCAGGAACTGGCATTGGTGAACTAATGTCTACTGGAGGAGCTGGAGGAGGTGGTAAGATGTCGCCAGTGGTCTGGCCATAATTGATGTCCGGCACATTATTAACTTCTGGCGTAGATACCTCTGGCGTATTGACAGCGGCTGGATTAGTGGCTGGCGGCAAGGCGCTTGCCATACTATTGGAATCGGCGGGACTGCCCGGTTCTTTGAGAGCATCGGTAAGCATCTGACTATATTTACTAGTAGCGTCAGTAAATTCTTGAGGAGGCGTGCTTGGAGCAACGGATGTCGTTTCTGGGGCGGTTTCTGCTACAGGCTCCGCAGCATTAACGGCGGTGGCGATATCTTGTGGCTGAGTGTCTGGTTCTTTGACAGTCTCAGCTCCTACACTAGACAAACTTGCTTCGGTAGCTTTGAGTTCATCTAATAAGGCTGGCTCCTCGGGCTTTTCTGGCTCTACTGGTTTGACATCTTCTTTGGGTTCTTCCGATTCTTTTGATTCTTCGGGTTTTTCTGGTTCCTCGGGCTCTTTTTCGGTTTTGTCTTCTTCCCTATTTTCGTCTTTGGGCTCTGTTCCCTCATCTTCGTCTTTTTCGTCTTTTGTTTCTACTAGAACTTGGTCTTCGGAAGAGTCTTTTAAATCTTCTTGGTGAGAGATTTGGAGAGCAGTACCGTCGTCTGATATTTTATCCTCTGGCTCTTTGGTAGGCTCGAAAGATACAGAGACGTCGTCTATATCATGAGTAGAGACGTTTGGCTCGGTATCTTTTTTGGCATGAGAGTCTGAAAAAGCGAAGAATTGATTGTCCAAATCGTCGGAAATATTGGCAGCGACGAGCTGTTGATCGGCGCCAGCGTCCATGAGCTTAGAAGCGGTCTGCATGGTGAAAGAGGTAGTGTTAGCACGAGAAAAACGATCAGTAGCGGCAACGATACCGGTAAGCAAGGCAGTAGCTTCTTCGGCGTCAATCTTAGTATCTCCTTCGGCGCCGAGTAGTAAGTTCGAAACCATTTCTGAAACAGAGCTTGAGAATTTATTGCTCCACTCGATTTCACCGAATTTACCAGGATTGCCGGCGGTGATATTGACAACGCTAGCATCGTGCATGATGGTGCCATACTCACGAAGAGCTGGATCCAAATCTACGCCATTATTAACATTGAGGGATAGTACCAAATCAACATTGTAATCACCATAAGAATATTCCAAATCTTCGGACACGATACGATCTTTGTATGGGGTGATAAAAATTTTAACAAAATCGCCGTCTAATTTGTACCGGAGATGGTCGGCTTTTTCTTTGTCGAGAGCGATGACGAAATCTTGCATGACGTCGGCGTTTTTCTCGAAAATATCTTCGGGCTTTAAGAATGCCAGAGCATTTGGCACGGAGCCAGAATAAACGGCGATGGCATGTTTGCCTAGACGATCAAGAAATAGCGAGAGCGAGATGGCCGCAGAAAGTTCATCTACGGAAGGATCACTCGAAAGAACTACTAGGATATTGCGGGAGTTGGCGATTTTTTCGGCAACGGATGCCATGACTTCGTTGGAGGCTTTAATCGCATTAGCGATTTGCTCAGGAGTCATTTCGATAGTATCAAGCTCTTCTTCGGGCTCTTTTTCTTCGGGCTCGTTTGGATCTTCTATTGGGGTAGGGTTGGCCGGAAGATCAGGATCAATGTAGGCGCTCGGGGTAGCGTATTCAATATCCTCTAGTGAGGGGATTTTGAGATTGGGATCAATATCTTCCATACCGAGATCTGCGCTAGCATCAGCGCTGGCATCAGTGGTGGACGGATTAGTTTGATCCGTGGTGCTATTTGTAGATGTTTGATCGTCTTCTGGCATCTTTACCTTTCTTTTAATATTATGTTAGCATAAGCTTTTAGAAAAATCAATTGTTAGAAAAGATTTTGCCTCTTTACTTTTTGAGCTATTTGAGGTATAATAATGGGGAGTTATTAATTTTTAATCTATAGGAAATATTAGAAAAATGCCGATTATCAAATCTGCGAAAAAAGCTGCAAGACAGGCGACCAAGCGTACTGCGCATAATGTGGAGATTAAAAAAAGTATCAAAGCAGCAGTAAAGGCTTTTAAGGCAAAACCGTCTGCCAAGACTCTTTCTGTTGCTCAGTCTGAATACGATAAAGCTGTGAAGAAAGATCTTTTGAAGAAAAATACCGCTGCACGTCGTAAGGCACAGTTGCACGCTTTTGCGAAAAGTAAAAATGTAAAGTTGGCTTAAGAAAAATATCCCTTTTTGGCGTTGTGCTGGAGGGGTATTTTTATTTTTTGTCCATCGTCAAAAGGAATGATTCCACTAGGAGCCAAGGGGCGACTTTGGTGGATTTTTGCCTGATATCCAATTTGGACAAATTCTTTAGGATTTGTTTTTCTTTGGTTCCCTGATGTTTTTGATAATCTTTGAGAGCTTGGGAAACTAGGAGGCCGGTAAATCTAATCGGATCTTCGTCTTGTTCAATCTTTTTTAGCATCGCTACGGCTTTTTGGCCATCTTTTTTGGCGACGCTAAAAATATCGTATACTTCCCTGAAATTGATTTTGTCGGGGAGTTTGAATTCTTTGATTTCTACTTTGTTTTTAATTTCTTTGTAGGTGGCGGTGCGTTTGTCTAGTTTGGTTTCTAGGAGGATAATGTCGTGCTTGGTGTCTAGAAAATTGGGGAGTTCTGGAAAAATACTGGAATTGGCGGTAAAGTCTCTCAGCAGGATGCGGCGATGGGTATCAAACAGAGTGGCACCTCTGAAGATGGGGGTGAGGTCTTTTATCGTAAGGTCGGTGCAATCTATCACCTCGTAGTTTTTGCCGAGGAGTTTTTTGATTTCCTGACTAGCCCTCACGCGGTCGTCACCGGTAAATATCTTAATCATTTCTTCTCCTTTTGACAGTTAGGACAGATGTGGGTGCCGCGGCCGACAACTTTAATCTTCTCTATCTTGGCTTTGCCACAGGCTGGGCAGGGTTGGTCTTTCTTATTGAAAACTTGGGCGAATTTGTCGAGGTAGTCGCCGCGGGTGCCGTCGGCTTTGACGTAGTCTTTCATGGTTGAGCCGCCAGAGGCGATAGATTTATCCATGACGGTTCTTGCGGCGTCTAGTAGTTTTGCGGTGTCTTCTTTGGTGAGAGTGCCGGCTTTGGTGGCAGGATGGATACCGGCCATAAAAAGACTTTCATCGGTATAGATGTTGCCGAGGCCTGCAATAACCGTCTGATCCAAAATGACGGCTTTGATACAGGAATTTTGATGTCTTTGGAGTTTTTCGTATAGTTCTTCGGGGGTCATTTGCCAGGGTTCTTTGGCTAGTTTTTTGATAAAGGGATCTTTTTCTACCTCTTTTGTTTCTAAAATTTTGATGAAGCCGAATTTTCTTTGGTCGTTGAAATAAAGGGTGCCGTTTTCTAGTTTTAGAATTACCCTAGTCTGTTTATTGGGAAGTTTGTCTATAAAATTTTCGCTGGGATGGCCGGCAGCGTAGCGTTCGTTTTTGCTGCTTTTGTTATCGTAAATAAGCTGACCGGTCATTCGGAGGTGTATCATGAGGGACTTTTGATTGTCCAAATCAATTACGAGAGCTTTGCCGAAGCGACGAATTTTTGTAATGGTGGCGCCTTTTATTGTTTCGGAGCTACCGATAAAAGATTTTTCGCAAAGGATTTCTGTACTTTTGATTTTTTGCTTAATGGTCAATTTTGACAAACCACGTTTGATGGTTTCTACCTCTGGGAGTTCAGGCATTTTTGGATTCTCCTAGGTAATCGTTGGTGAAACTTTCGCACATATCTTCTAGGAGATTGTCCAGGGCTTCTTTGGTATAAAAAATGTATTTGTCGTTTTTGATGTCGTCGTTTAGATCGGCACGTTTCAAGATGGCGAGGGCGTCTAGAATGTCTTTTCCAGTGACGTCAACGGCGTTGATTTTGGAAGCGATTTTGGCAATTCGGACGGCATCTTGGTCTGCTAGGTCAATAGTGTGATGATAATTGGTATCATAAAGCCAAAAATCATGATGCTTGATGTCGCGCTTTTCGTCTTCGGATTTTTCACCCAGAGAGTGACGTTTGATATTGCGGTAAAAATCGTAATTGAAAAAACCGTCGGTGTAGAGATGAAAAAGATAACCGAGATAAATTGGATCTTTTTGGTCGATTTTCTTTTTGTTCTCGGCGTAAAAATTGAGTGAAGATTTTTGATTATAGGCATAGTGAGTCTCGTGGTGAGGTTTAACGACAACTGGACTATTAATATAACCGTTATTGATATCTGGAATAATGCAGCCCACCAAGAAATCCTGGCGATCTTTGCGAGTCAGTTTTAACTTGTCGGCGATACGATTGCCGGCTTCTAAATGTATATTCCAGCTTGGCATAATAAAAATATGGTATGCTATTATCATACCATATTTTTGGCATTTCGACCAGTGGTAGCTATGGTGGTTAGTGGGCGTAAGCGATGTTTTGCTCCATAGCCTGGACTTCGAGAGCGGCAAGACGCTCGGCGTCGTCGATAGCGGAGTTCACCGAATGCTTGACGCGGGCGGCTTCTTCGGCTTTTTTGGCGTCATTCCAGCGATCGAGAGTACCTACTAAGTAGCCGGTGATGCGGCGGAGACGCTCGAATTTGCCTTCGTCAAAATATTCGACATGAGTATTGAAATATTCAGCGGCAGCTTTTTCGTCGGCGTGTTTTTCAATCAGTTTGATGCCGATTTCTACTAGACAAGAAACGTGCATGGTCTCGTATTGGTCAAAATCTTCTAATGCGTCTTTGATTTCTTTTTCGGGGATTTTGGCATATTTGTTTAACGATTTTGAAAAACGCGCGAGGCTGAAATTTTCGGCGTCGTTGGGATTTTTGTAAATAATTTTTTTCATTTGAACTTCCTTTTCGGATTTAAATTTAGTGTTATAAGTATACCTGCTTTTTATTATAAGCGCTATATATGGTGGTGTCAAGGACTTTTGGACACTAAATGTGGAAAAGGGTGGATTTTTTATCTGTCTCTCGCGAATAGATGATTTTCTAATAGAAATAATAAAATACTATTTTCCTC
>CAYOSV010000027.1:0-11271 GCA_964406725.1 uncultured Candidatus Saccharibacteria bacterium
ACGGTGGGTTCTATGTGCGGTGTGTCCAGGCTCCATAAGCTTATTCCAGTCTATATCTTCTACAGCTACTGGGGGATAAAGAACTAAAGAAAATAGCACAAATAATCATGGAACCTATGCTTACCCACACAATCTGCTTATCGTGGTCTACATACTGTTGACGACTTACACACTCTGCGCTAAAATAAGCATAGGTGGCAATCATCTAGAAAGTTGCCTGTAGTTGAGTCGGTTACTCCCCGTCTTCTATGACGAGGGTAACTTTTTTAGTTTTCGATTTACGCTTGAATTTAAAGTAAAACTCTATCTCCATACGCAATCTCCTTTCAGTTTTTTGTTTTCACAAATTGCTACGAGAAAACGAGTTTTGTTCTCTGTTATTTTGAAGATATCGCTTCCGGTAAAATTAAGCAATACTGATATCTTTATCCTCCAGTAGCTGTAGAAGATATAGACTGGAATAAGCTTATGGAGCCTGGACACAGCGGATGTAGAGACCGGCGTAACGGCCGTGGCTGCCAGCATATAGATATGGACCGCTGTCATTATAAGCTAGATCGTATCGTATTGCACCATTTTTTGCCTCACTTCCCCACCAGCATCCGTGTGTAGTGTCATCTTTTAGTGTACCACCAGCATAGCGTCCACCAATAGTTGGTTTAAAACTAGAGACATAAGTGTTGACACGATCACCCATGCTTTGAATTTGCACATTATCTGGAAGCGTCCAGCCTTTAGGACAAACGCTTTCGGTAGCGGTATCAACATTAGTGACGGGATTGCTTTGCGTGGTATTTTCATCAATGATGGTACCAGCGGAAGCCAAAGCGTAATTATACCAATTAGTTGGGAGATCTCCGCTACTTATTATTGTGCCACTATGAATACAACTATTTTCATATCCAGGACCATAGCCAGTGTTGTTAGTGGAATTATACGATCCATAGCATTCTTTCCCGCTAGTGCCGTAGGTGACGAGATCGTAGGTGGTGGGGTGAAATTAGTGGGAAGATATTTCTAGTTCTCGGGTGCCGTCGTCGTTGTATCTTATATTGATGATAGTGTGGTTTTTTGGCAAAATGTCTTTGACGGTGTCGGACCATTCGATGACGACGATATTGTCTTTATTTTTGATGTTTTCTTCTAGGTCTTCGACCATGATGCCGGGGTCGTTTAAACGATAAAAGTCATAGTGGACTAAGTTTTTCTTTTGGCCGGCGTAAGATTTGGAAATGGTAAAACTGGGGCTGGTGATGGGTTCTTTGATACCAAGACTTTTGGCGAGGCCACGGACAAAAGTGGTTTTGCCGGTGCCGACGTCACCGATTAATTCTATGACATTAGATGTCGGTTTAAACTGTGCACCAAGCTCTATCATGTCTTGCTCAGAACTAACTTTCATTATATAATTATACCATGAAAATATATATTTCTGGAATTTGTGGAACGGGGATGGGGCCGCTCGCGATGATGGCAGTGAAAGCTGGGCTTGAGGTATGTGGTTCGGATTTGAATGAAGGGGCGATTTTTGATGAACTAAAGAAGGCTGGTGTGGAAGTAAAAATTGGTGAGCAGGATGGGGAATTTTTGAAAGAAAAAATAAAAGATGGGGTGGAATGGTTTGTACACACTTCGGCGTTGTCTGAAGATGCTCCGGAGATGAAAGTGGCGAAAGAAGCAGGGATTAGGATTTCTAAACGTGATAATCTGACGGAATTTTTGGTACAGAAATTGGGGCTCAAAATGGTGGCGGTGGCCGGGACGCATGGTAAGACTACGACTACCTCTATGATTATTTGGGCGTGTCTCAGGATGGAGCTTCCGGTGGCTTATGTGGTGGGAACGACACTTGGGTTTGCACCATCCGGTTCTTATAAAGAGGGGGATAAATATTTTATTTATGAGGCGGATGAATATGATCGGAACTTTCTTAAATTTCATCCGTGGCTTAGTGTGATTACAAGTGTGAGTTATGACCATCCGGATATTTATAAGACGCCGGAGGAATACAGGCAAGCGTTTGAACAATTTGAATCGCAAAGTGAAAATGTGATTTCTGATTGCAGCTTTGATGATTTTAAATTGGCTGGTGAGGCGAGAAGACATGACGCTGGCTTGGCGCTTGAGGCGGTTTCTGAAATTATTAAGAATGAAAATTTGGAAGTTTCTGATGATAAAATTATTAAAGTTTTGAACGATTTTCCGGGTGTGGGGCGGAGATTTGAAAAGCTCTCCGATGGGATTTATACGGATTATGCACATCATCCGGAGGAGATCAAAGCGACGATGGATGTGGCGCTTGATGAAATGGATATTAAGGGCAAAAAAGGCGTGGTGGTGGTGTATCAGCCACACCAGAATACGCGGCAGCATGAAGTGCAGGATCTTTACTATGATGCATTTATTGGAGCGGAAAAAGTTTTTTGGTTGCCGACGTATCTTACGCGGGAAGATGAGAGTTTGCCGATTTTGAAACCTTTGGATTTTATCGGTCAACTTGATAATGCGGAGGTGGCGGAGGGGGCAGAACTTTCTGATGCGCTCTGGATGGAAATTCAAAGATATAGTAATCTTGGATATTTGGTGATTTTGATGACAGCTGGCCCGGCGGATGGGTGGCTGAGGAAACAAATTGAGGAAAAGAAAAACTTGCCAAAAGTGGCGCCATAACTAAAGAGCCTGTACTTAGAAAAATGTGAAACAAAATAGGTAAAATATTGCAAAAATGTTTCACATTTGATATAATGTACTTATGGATAATTATGAAGAAATTCAAGAACTGCTTGCTCGTGAACATCGCTTAGAACAGGAACTGGGTGAGCTTATTTATGGTGCGCCGGAAATTCGTGACGATAAATATATTTATGTACACTTACGTGAGGCTGGCCAGCTCAGAACTCGTTATGCTGGGGAGTATTCTGATTCTCTATATAACTTAATTTTGAAAAATACCGCTAGAGCGAAGGTTGTTAAGAAGGAACTAAAAGAAATCAGACATCAGCTATATGATCTTGGCTATACGAGACGAGTTCTTAGTGAGCAAGTTAAACGAAATATTGATTTTGCCAAGAAAAACTTGGCCGTTACGATTCATTCCCAGGCTATTTTGGAAGGTGTAGCGACTACTTTTGCAGAGACCGAGGCTATTATTGAAGGTGCGCGAGTGCAAGGGATGACCGAAAAAGACATTCGTAAAATTGTTAATATGAAGCACGCTTGGGAGTTTATTTTGGATGACGATGTAGTAGTTGCGGAGGATAATTTTGCATTGCTGGCTAGGATTAACCAACTAGTAGAAGAAGGTTTTTATTTTAATGCGGGTAAGCTTCGTGATGTGCCGGTGATTATTGGTGGTACAGATTGGCGTCCGGAGATGCCGGTAGAAAGTAAAATCATTGAAAATATTACCCAGATTTTGGATGAAAAAAAATCTGATATTGGCAAGGCCGTTGATTTGGTCTTGTTTGTGATGAGAACGCAGATTTTTATTGATGGAAATAAGCGGACGGCGGTGATTTTTGCTAATCATTTTTTGATTCAGAGGGGATTAGGGCTGCTTTATATCCCTGAGAGTAAGGTGGAAGAATTTAAGAAACTATTGGTGGGATTTTATGAGACTGAAAAGAAGTCTGAGATTTTTGATTTTTTGAAAAAGTATTGTTTGCTGGCGATATAAGTTGGCGATATAAGCTGCTTGCAAAAGTAATTACGGTTGTGATAAAATGGGGGTATGAAGCTCGGTGGAGTGAAAAAAGCGAGTGAAGAAAAATCAGAGAGCGAGCCGGTCAAAAAATACGAAAAAAAGGTCGCAAAGGCTGATGGTACTGGTGGTAACAAACCGCTAGCTATATTGTTGACTGTTATGGGGGTCGTAATTACGGGGCTTATTATAACAATTGTGGTGGTAGTAATAAATCGAAATAATAAAGAGGACTTTGGTGATGAGTATGAAGATGGTGAAGTAGCTTATGCTAGCCCGGTCTACGAAAGTTATGATAAACTTGCAGAGGAATTTTCTATAGCGCTTGCGGAGATGGATAATCCTACTACCGCAGAGATTCTGGCGTTGTATCGGACTTATATCGATAGAGCTGAAAATGAGGAAGTGAGAGCGATGCTGATGGTGGATTATTATATGATAATGATGAGTGGCGATTTGGGCGGTGGTCAGAAAACGGAAATTCTGGATGGATTAGTGGCGGCGGATGCGATAGTCAAGAGTGTAAAATCGGCCTCGGCGGTAGTGATGGCGGCGGATTTGTATAAAGATGAGGAGTTGAAGGTAAAATACCAGGCTTTGGCGGATGTGCGAGCGTTTGGCGATGTTGAGGATGAAGGAGATAACGATAATGAGGAGAAGACGACGGAATGAGTAAGGTAAAAACAAGGCGTTTGGTTTTGAGATTGGGATTTTTGATTTTTGTGGCAGTGGCTAGTTTGAATACTATGGTGCTTAACTGTATGGCGGGACAGTTTTATCCTGGCGGCTATGACAGATGTTTAGCCACGAGTGGAGGTAGGGCGCATATTTGGTCGGTGGCGAATTATGCTTGTGTAAAAGCGACGGAGAAGAGCCAGAATGCTTGTGCAACTTGGCTAGGCCCGGCGGATAGCTCTACTTCTAATATCATAGTGGCTAATACTATTACGGGGACAGTGCCGGTAAAATTGTGGGGTATGTGTACGGATAGGAGTAATACTTCTTCTATGATGATAATAATGCAAGATGGCGGCTCGATATCATGTGGAGGATCCTGTAACTTCACGCGGTCGGGAAACTGGGGGTCGCCTAGTTCAAAAAATGCGACGCTTGATATTGCGAAATTTATTAGTGGGGCGATGCTAACCACAGTAAATGGACAAAGGGCTTATTATCGGATGATAATAGTAGACCGGATGCATGGCGGTAATACTTCCATGGGCGTAGACTTTTCGCCGATTTATTTGGTAGTGGGGGGGGAGGAGCCAGAGCCAGTACCGGTGCCAGTGGCTGACCTTTGTGAGGCTTGGAAAGGAGAGTTTTCTGCCTATGATAGTTCGAATGAGACACATGGTGAATCTGGGGTAGTGATGAAAATCAAAAATACCAATGCCCGGTTTGGTGGAGTAGGACTGGGTGATTGGAATGATGGACCGATTTATGCGATGCCAACAGACACAGCGGCTTGGCACACTTGCTACTATCCGGGGGTGGAAACGACGGCTAATACGGAAGTGTCTAGTGTGAATGGAAATAACTGGGGTAACTATACAAAACCACTGCCAGATGATACTTGTATAGCGATGTATACAACCAATCAATATTCGGTTACCTATAAACCGTTATGGCAAGCGGTGGGGAGTGGTAATTGGTTGAATCGTTTTGATGTCACGGGCCATGCTTTGCCAGAATTTTTAAATGCAGGTACCAATAATCCTGGTGATACGGATATTCAGGAAAGGGATAATTCGAAAACTACGGAGCGAGGAGATTCGGGAAAAACATTTACGGAGAATACTAATACTCAGAAACCGAAAGAAGCATCGATTAGTTACAGTAATGAAACGAAACAAGTAAATAAATGTCCGTGTTGTCCAGATCCACCCGAACAAGAATGCGATGAAAATGGAGAAAACTGTGAGGATGTAGATTGCACTGAGACGAACGATTGTTGGTGTTGTACAAATACTTATGCATCTGATCTTGCTAGTGCCAGTGTGGACTTCGGCTCTAATACTGATACTGCTTCGGTGATAGTACCTTATAATTTTGTTAACATGACTGGTGTGGATATAGGTACTAATTTGGTCTATGCGGGGGAACATGATTTTGAGATGGATCAGACTTGGACTTATACTACGACTAGATATAATCCAGTGACCCTGGCTTCTTACGCGACGAGAGTGCCGAACGCCAAGATAAGATTATTTGCCTATGTGACTAGCAATCCGAGTAGTTTTTCCGGGGGATTAAGAAGCAGCAGTAATGGGTGTAGTGTAATTGGTAGTGCGGCTAAGCAATGTATAGCGCCAGAAAGTGAAAAGACTATGACTTTGAATGGGGATGAATCCTTGGGTGGTGATGCAGATAGGATTTGGGAACACACAATTTACAATACTTTTGATGCAAGTGCAGGCGATTACGCCTGCTTCGTGAGTGCGGTGTGGCCGGCTGAAGTGAATAGCGATACGACAACTGATACTAGTTGGCCTGGGGCACAGTGGCGATATTCGACTCCAAGCTGTGCGACAATTGCCAAACGCCCAAGCTTCCAAGTTTGGGGTAGTGACATGTACTCAAATGCTACAATTAATGCTGTACCAGCCAATAAGCGAAATGTGTACAATGCGTATAGAAATAATATGGGTAATTTTGTAAAAACCGGTGTTGGTAGCCTTGGTGAGACTATCTATGGCTCTTGGGTGGAAGAGGGCTTGATGCTTGGCGGTAGTGCAGATACAGAAAATCTAGCTTCGGGAGCGGCGACTGGATATAATACTGATTCAAATAAGGCTTATGCTGGGAATAGCGCTAGTACTAATTTTGACAAGGATAGATCGCCTCTCACTATATCTAATTACGATGGCAGCAGTTGGAATGTGGGCTCTTCTGGTATTACGATTAATCTTAGTAATGATCAGCGGAGAGAATTTATTGACTATTGGGTGGATGGAGCTGGTCATACTAGTGCGAGTGCTAGTGGGGCGATAATTAATTACGAAAAACATAATGGTGATTTTTCAATTTCTGGTGATACGATACCTGTTAAAACGACTAGACTGATAGAAGTGAATGGTAAGGCGACCATTACCGGAAATATAACTTATGCTAGTAGTTTTACGTCGGCTAGCACTCTTCGAGATATTCCAAAGTTGGTGATATATGCCGATAACGTAGACATTCGATGCAATGTCATCAAAGTCGATGCGATCATCATTACAAAAGAAGGTGGTACCGTAAATACTTGTTCTGATGCCCCATCTGACGAGAGTAGTTCTGTTCGTGCTAGACAACTTAAAATTTTTGGGATGGTGATTACGGATAATATAATTCTCGGTAGGACTTATGGCTCGGCGGCGTGGGATGGTAGTGATGGGAAGAAGGATGCTCAGAGAGCGGCGGGGGAGGTGTTTGACTTTGATTCGTCAATTCTACTCTGGTCGGAATTTATGGCATCAGCAGCAGAGACTGATACTATGCAGGTGGTTTATCAGAACGAAATTGCTCCCCGCTATTAAATGATGGTATAATTATAGAAGTATGAAAACTAGGATTCAGTTTGTGTGCCAGAATTGTGGGGCGATGTATAGTAAGTGGGTGGGGCAGTGTTCGAATTGTGGGGAGTGGAATTCTTTGGTGGAACAGCCGGTGGAGATTGCTTACAGTAGTAAGTCAGCGGTAGATAAGGCGCGTTATACGGGCAAGAAACTGGATTTTGTGAAATTAAAAACCGTGGTGCCGTCGGATGAAAAAGCTCGGTTGGTGACAGGATTTAAAGATTTTGACACGGTGATGGGGGGAGGAATACTGGTAGGCTCGGTGTCTCTTCTTGCTGGGCAGCCGGGGATTGGGAAATCTACACTTCTGATGCAGATTTGTGCGAGAGTGGCAAAAGATCACGATGTATTATATATATCCGGTGAGGAAAGTGCGGGGCAAGTGAAGCTCCGGGCGGAGAGGCTGGGGGCGGATTCGGATAGACTTAACTTTGCCAATTCGACATCTTCTAACGACATCGCGATGACGATTGAGTCGGGGGAATTCGACCTTGTGATAGTGGACTCTATACAGACGCTCGCGGTAAATGAGATTGCTTCGGCGCCGGGGACGGTGTCGCAAGTGACGAATTCGGGGAATTTGATTATTCGGGCGGCGAAAACTTCGGATACGGCGGTGGTGATAGTGGGGCACGTGACAAAGGAGGGGACTTTGGCTGGGCCGAAAGTCTTGGAGCATTTAGTAGATGTGGTTTTGAACTTTGAGGGGGATAGGTATGGTGGGTTTAAGATGGTGCGGGCGGTAAAAAACCGGTTTGGCTCGACCAACGAGGTAGCGATTTTTGAAATGGCAAATGAGGGGTTAAAGGAGGTAGAAAATCCGTCAGCGGCACTTCTGGCCGAGCGGGCAAATACGGATGGGTCGGTGATTCTGGCCACTCTTAATGGTAACCGGCCAATTTTGGTAGAGATACAGGCCTTAGCAACGAAGTCTAATTTTGGCTATCCGAAGCGGACGGCTTCGGGCTTTGATCTCAATCGTCTGAATCTCTTGATTGCGGTGCTGGAGAGGCGGACGAAGCTTAAGCTGTCGGATAAAGATATTTTCTTAAATGTGGTTGGTGGGATGAAATTATCTGATACGGCGGCGGACCTTGCGGTATGTATGGCGCTGGCATCGGCAGTGGCGGGGCGGAAATTGGGTGAAGAATATGTGGTGTTTGGTGAAGTGGGGCTCGGCGGGGAGATTCGTTCGGCTTTTCGGCCAGATCAGAGAATTGCAGAGGCTAAGAAATTGGGATTTTCGAATGCGATTGGGCCGAGGACGGTAAAGGATAAATTTGTGCTACCGGTAAGTGACCTGAGAGATGCTTTAATCAGATTTATGAAATGAGGAATTTTGATGAAGATTATTGGAATTGACCCGGGGATTGGGATATGTGGATTTGGGGTGATAGAAACCTTTGGGGTGGGGTCGAATTTGAAGGTGCTTGATTTTGGGGCGGTAACGACGAAAGTAGATGCGCCGATGCCGGCTCGTTTATTAGAGCTATATGATTCTCTTGCTGAAGTTTTTGAACAGACTTCTCCAGATGTGGTAGCGGTGGAGAAATTGTTTTTTTCAAAAAATATTACGACGGGGATTGCAGTGGCGGAAGCACGGGGAGTGGTGCTTCTCGTGGCGGAGCAAAAAGGTTTGCCGGTGTTTGAATATACGCCAAATGAGATAAAGATGACGCTAACTGGGTATGGGTCGGCGGATAAGTCGCAGATGCAGGAGATGGTGCGGGTACAGTTGGGGCTAAAAGTGAAACCGAAGCCGGATGATGCGGCGGATGCTTTAGCCGCGGCGATTACTTGCGGGTTTCTTTATAAAACTGGGGAAACGGGTGGTGGTTATAAGTTTTCAAACTCTCGTTTGGACTTTTCTTTGGAAAGAAAAGTCCAGAAAAAGAAACCAGGATGAAAATTGAATCGAAAGTGAATTCCGATTCAATTTTTGTTATAATATTGGTATGATAGCACATGTTTTTGGGAAAATTGATGAGAAATTTGGTAGTTCATTGATTATTGATGTGAACGGAGTGGGGTATGAGGTGATGGTGCCAGTGAGTGATTTTGATGAGGCGAGGCTGGGGGAGGAAAGGAAGTTTTTTACTTATCATGCGGTGAGAGAGCAGTCGGAGGAGCTATATGGGTTTTCGACCTTGACTGCCAAGAGACTGTTTGAACTTTTGATTTCGGTACAGGGGATTGGGCCAAAGGCGGGAATTGCGATTTTGTCGCTTGCGGGGGCGGAAGAGGTGAGAAATGCGATTGCGAATGCGGATGCGGCTTTTGTCTCGAAAGCATCTGGGGTAGGCAAAAAGTCGGCGGAGAGAGTGATAGTGGACCTTCGGAATAAGGTGGGGGCGCCGTCTTCTTATGGTGCGACAGAGGTGCAAGTAGGAGTAGTGGGTGGTAAAAAAGAGCCGGATGAGGCGCTGGATGCTCTCATGGCACTTGGGTTTTCTATGAAAGAGGCGAGCGCGGCGCTTGAGGAGGTGGACGTATCACTTTCTACCGAGGAACGAATAAAATTAGCCTTGAAAAAATAGCGGTAGTGTGATATAATCTATCTAATTGTAATAATATAAAGGTATAATATGAGTTTTTCAATTCTAAAACAAATTGGTGACGCTCAGAAGAAGAAAAAAGTCGTGGATGTGCGTTCTGGTGATACTGTCAAGGTGACTCAGAAGATTAAGGAAGGTGACAAATTCCGTTTGCAGGTGTTTGAGGGTGTAGTGATTCGTGCTGATCGCAAGGAATCTCATACTGCAAGAATCGTAGTGCGCAAGGTGACTTCGGGGGTTGGCGTAGAAAAGTCGTTTTTGATTCATTCGCCACTAGTTGAGAAGATTGAGATCACCAAGCGTTCAAAGGTACGTAGGAACAATCTTTCTTATCTGCGTAATAGGAGTGGTAAGTCCGCTCGTCTTGCTTCTCGTGATTTTGATCGGACAGCAGTAAACGATGTGAAAGTAGAAGAAGAAGCTTCAGCTTAATGGCGATTCTGGGAATAGATGAAGTTGGACGCGGCCCTTTAGCGGGGCCGCTTGTTGTGGGGGCGGTGATTTTGGGGGATTTTGGAGGCAATAAACCAGAGTGGGTGGATGAGTTGCGCGATTCTAAGAAACTATCAGTAAAAAAACGAGAGCGACTTTCTGCGGTGATTTTGGAAGAGGCGGCGGCTACGGGGCTGGGCTGGGTGTCTGCTTCTGAGATTGACAAAGTGGGAATTTCTGAGGCTTTGAGGCTTGCGACTTCTAAGGTTGTGAAGTCGGTGCAGGGACTTCACGTAGCTTTCTCTCAGATAATGATTGACGGGAAGGTGAATTTTTTGTCTTCTACTTCGCTTGCTGATTTTGTTTCTACAATACCAAAAGCAGATGATTTGATAAAAGAAGTTTCGGCGGCATCAATTATTGCTAAAGTGGCGAGAGATCACTATATGTATGAGCTAGATTCTAAATATCCTGGCTATGGATTTTCTAGCCATGTGGGGTATGGGACTTCGGCTCATATAGCAGCGATTCGGGAGCTTGGAATTTGCCCGGAGCATAGAAAAAGCTTTGAGCCGATTAAAAGCATGGTGGGGTTTGAACGGGATTCTGGTGGTGTTGGTAGTGCTGGTGGTGTTGTAAAAAATACAACACTTGTAGGCGGTAAAGGTGAGGATGCGGTGTGTGAATATCTGTCTTCTCTTGGGCATAAAATTGTGATTCGGAATTTTAAAACTAAATTTTGCGAAATTGACATAGTAAGTATTTGTGGTGATACTTTATACTTTACGGAAGTAAAAACGCGAAAAAATCTGGACTTTGGAGGTGGGTTTGCGGCAATAGATGCTAAAAAAATAGAAAAAATGAAATTTGCGTCAGAAGTGTTTTTGAAGGCGCGGCCAGAATATAAAAAATACAATCCATTGCTTGCAGCAGCAAGTGTGGATGGTAATTACCGGGTGCTAGATTGGTTTGAAGCTGAATTCTAGTTCAAATCACAAGACTTTTTAGAAGCTATTAGAGCGGCATT
>CAYOSV010000028.1:0-11150 GCA_964406725.1 uncultured Candidatus Saccharibacteria bacterium
TTATTCCAGTCTATAGCTTCTACAGCTACTGGAGGATAAAGGGATTGCGGGATTTTATCGATGAGGAAAATAGTATTTTATCATTTCTATTAGACAATAGTGATATAATGATGATATGGGAAAACTGTATTTCAGATACGGCGCAATGGGGTGTGGCAAAACTATGCAACTTCTTCAAGTGGCTTTTAATTACGAAGAACGCGGTCACAAAATTTGCGTAATCAAACCTATTACCGATACTAAACATGGCACCAAAATCTACACCCGCATCGGCCCAGAGCGAGAAACTGATTTCTGCTTTGATAGAAATACCGATTTGTACGAAAAAATCACCAATGAATATAAGGATGTCGCCTGTGTCTTAGTAGACGAAGCCCAATTTCTCACCAAAAAACAAGTCGAGGAATTAATGAAAGTTACAATCAAATTAGATATTCCCGTCATGTGCTATGGCCTTAGACTTAACTTTAGATGTGAAGATGGCGGCTTTGAAGGGGCCACCAGGCTTCTTCAAATCGCCCACGAGATAGAAGAAATCAAAACTATTTGCGAGTGCGGCAAAAAAGCCACGCTCAATGCCAGATTTCTAAACGGCGAACTCGTCACTGACGGCCCAGATGTCTTAATTGATGATGGCAAAACCAAGATTGAATATCGCGCCCTCTGCCCCGCCTGTTATCATAAATATAAAGGAGAAAAATAATGTATATCGTGATTGAGGGCCAAGATGGCACCGGTAAATCCACCCAAGCTAGACTTCTCAAAGAATATTATGAAAAACAGGGTAAAGAGGTGGTAGTAATGGATGAACCCGATGGTGATCTTCCTCAAGCTCACGATATTCACGACCTCATTGTGGTTAGGGGAAAAGATTACAATATGGAACCCATGACTAACGTCTTACTATTTACTGCCGCTAGATATGAACTATGGAAAAAACTCGCCGAACCAGTATTAAAAAACGGCGGTGTGGTAATTTCCGCTCGTAACTGGTGGTCCACATTGGCTTATCAAGGCTACGGCGAAGGCGTATCAAGGAGCAAGATCATCAAACTAACCAAAGAATCTTTACCCGAAAAATATGTTAATCCAGACAAAGGCTTTATCCTTACTGTTTCCGACAAAATCCGAGAAGAACGCCAAGGTGCTCGCGGCAAAGCAAAAGAGACTTTTGAGTCAAAACCCGATGAATTTCAACAAAAGGTCAACCATGCTTATCCCAAGATCGCCAAAGAATTCGGTCTAAAAATAATTGATGCATCAGGCACAATAGAAGAAGTATTTGATTTAATTATCAGCAAATTGTGAGTTGTATAGCTCCGCATAAAATCCATTTTGCTTCAAAAGCGACTCGTGATTACCAGACTCCACAATCCGTCCATCCCGCATCACCAAAATCAAATCAGAATTGCGAATCGTAGAAAGCCGGTGAGCAATCACAAACGAAGTTCTCCCAGTAGTTAATTTCTCCAGAGAATCTTGAATTAGCTGCTCGGTCCGAGTATCCACATTTGAAGTCGCTTCGTCTAGTATCATCATCGGTGGATTTGCTGTCATAGCACGAGCGATGGTTACGAGTTGTTTTTCTCCTGCCGAGATGTTGTCCGAATCCTCTGAAATCCGCGACTTATACCCATGCGGCAAAGCTTCAATAATATGATCCACATTACTGGATTTAGCGGCTTTTCTTAATTCTTCAAGCGAGGCATCTTTCTTGCCATAGCGCAAATTTTCCTCTACCGTACCAGAAAACAGCCAAGTATCCTGAAGCACCATTCCAAACATCGCGCGTACATCCGACCGCTTCATTTCTCTAATTGGATCTCCATCCACCGAAATATACCCAGAAGTCGGCTCATAAAATCGCATCAAAAGGTTGATGATAGTGGTTTTTCCAGCCCCGGTCGGCCCCACAATTGCCACATTGGTCCCCGGTGCCACCTTTACTGAAAAATCTTTAATAATTGGCACTCCCGGTAGATATTCAAAGCATACATCATGGAATTCTACTTCGCCCTTCACCTTATCAAGCACCAAAGCCGGCTCTGGGTCTGGTTCCTCCTCCGGCTCCGCCAAAAATTCAAAAATCCTTTCACTCGCTGCAAGTAGTGCCTGTACTGTAGCAGTAGTTGAGGCAATCTCGGTAATCGGCCGGTTAAACCGCGACACGTACTGAATAAAGGCCTGAATATTGCCGATATTGATTTTGCCTTCAATTACAAACATCCCACCCAGCACACAAATCCCAATGTAGCCAAGATTAGTAAAGATATGTGTTACTGGGAAAGATAAAGACGAAAACACCTGAGCCTTAGTAGCTGCCTTCGCTAACTTTTCGTTGGTCTCATCAAAACTTCGGGTAGCTTCTGCCTCATAAGAATTAGATTTGATGATGATTTCGCCAGCGTAATCCTCTTCAATTTTACTGTTAAGAACACCTAAAGTATTTTGTTGCTCGCGGAAATACTTTTGGGCAAAAGCGGTAATCTTCCCTACTACGAGGACCGAAATCGGTACTACCACAAACGAGACCAAAGATAGCGGCACACTAATTGTCAGCATCATTACCATTACACCAATCAGTGTCGTGAGACTAAGCGAAACATCCGCAATCTCTTGTGACATTGAAGTAGTAAGTACATCCACATCGTTGGTCATGCGAGACAAAGTGTCGCCATATTTATGCGTATCAAAATACGAAATCGGTAATTTTTGGATTTTTTCAATAATCTCAGCTCTTAAGTCTCTAGTATATTTAGCAGATACTACCGCCAAAATAAATGCCTGTGCATAGCTTAAAATCGCTGCCCCGATAAACAAAAGAGTTACTGTTACTGCCTTGCCAGAAATCTGCCCCCAGTCAATATCTGGATACGAAGTTACCGCGATATTAGTCATATCTCCCAAAATTTTTGGTATAAACAGCGCAAGCAGTGCTGACCCTATTGCCAGAATAACAGAAATGACAATCGGAAAAGCATAAGGCCTTATCGATCGCTTAAACTCTTTCCAAGCGAATTTCTTGTTTTTGACGCTGGTAGTCGTCTTTGGACTATTTGGTCCCATTCATCTCCTTTCTCCACTCGCTATCCGAAAGCTGGGATTTTACAATCGACTGATAAATCTGACAATTCTTCAGAAGTTCCTTATGCGTACCAATTCCTACCATTTTGCCTTTGTCTAGCACTACGATTTGGTCGGCATCTTTTACCGTACTCACTCTCTGAGCTACAATCAAAACTACCGCATCGGATACTACCGGCTTCAATGCTTCACGCAGTCTAGCATCAGTTTTCATGTCTAGCGCCGAAAAAGCATCGTCAAATACAAAAATATCCGGATTCTTGCAAATTGCCCGCGCAATTGAGAGCCGCTGCTTTTGACCGCCAGATACGTTGGTTCCGCCCTGAGAAATGTGTGCGTTAAAGCCACCTGGCAATTTCTCAATAAATCCAGTAGCTTGTGCAATGTCAGCCGCCTTTCTCACTTGTGCGGCCGTAGCCGAAGGCGCACCAAACTTGATATTGGAAGTCACCGTACCAGCAAACAGTACACCTCTTTGCGGTACCAAGCCAATTCTTTTCATCAAGTCGTCTTTACTATAATCCTCAATCGGAAGTCCATCTATCAGAACTTCCCCACTAGTAGCCTCATAAAATCTCGGTACTAAATTTATTAAAGTAGATTTGCCAGAGCCAGTTGAACCGATAAACGCCGTAGTCTGGCCTGTCACGGCTTTGAAAGAAACGTTGTCCAAGACTTTCTCACTTGCATCCGGATAGCAAAAATCTACATTTTTAAATTCTACCGACGGTTTTTTGTCTGGTACGCCTTTAGTCTTAGCCGGAAAGCGTATTTTTTCTTTAGTGGAAAGTACTTCATTGATTCTGTGTGCCGACACATTTGCTCTCGGGAGCATCACAAATACGAGTGACAGCATCAAAAACGACATCATCACGAGCGTTACGTATTCCGAAAAAGCCGTCATATTGCCTAAATACGAAAAATCTTGATTGAGAAGCGAAATCCCCACCCAAGAGCAAAGTAGTGAAGTGCCATTAAAAATTATATTAATCAACGGATTATTAAGTTCCAGCATCCGGTCAATAAAAATCAAAAGTTTAGTTAGTTCCTTATTAGTTTTGGCGAATTTTTTGGTCTCAAGCGATTCATTATTAAAGGCTCGCACCACCTTAAGCCCAGTTAAGTTTTCACGCGTAATTAACGTAATCCTATCAATCAGGCCCTGGAAAACCTTGAATTTTGGCCCCACAATACCTAAGATAATTGCCGCCGAAAGTACTACCGCAGTGATACCCACCACGATAATCCAGCTCATCTCTGGTGCCGTCTGAATCGCCATCACGAGGCCCAGAATGCAAAACAGTGGCGCCCTCACCAGCATAGATAGCACCATTGTAATCACCAATTGGATTTGGGAAACATCATTAGTCGTTCTGGTAATCAGGCTCGCAGCGCTGTAATTCTTAAGATCGGCCAAGTTAAAAGCCAGTACCTTAGCAAACACTGCCGCGCGTAAGTCTCTCGAAAAATACGCCCCTATTTTGGCCGAATAATAGCTACTCACGAAAGAGGTAACCGCAGACAATAAGACTAGAAGTAACATCCATCCGCCATCTTGCCAAATCTTATCCATATCCCCTGGCACGATACCGTTATTGATAATATCAGCCATCAAGGCTGGGAGTTGCAAAGTTGCATAAACTTGAACTACCGTAGAAAAAAGTAGAATCAAAACCTGCCACCAGTATGGTTTCAAAAACCTCAAGAGTTTCAGCATATATATTATTATAACAAAAATCATTGATTCAACAAGTTAGAGACCAGCCCCCTCGCCTTAAGATAATGTTCTAAAGAATCGTATTGACCGTTATTATATACGCCAGTAGCGATCTCATTTGCTGTCTCTAACCCTACATACCTGTAGTGCCAAGTTTCGTATAAGCCGGTTGAACCTTCTTCATTCACGTTCATCGGTTCGCTCATCGGTCCTCCGCTCCAAGATTTTGGAAATCTATCAACAAAACCGTAGTTATAAGAATTGGCCTTGAGCCATTGCCACTCAATATGTTGATCATAAGTATCGGTATCAAGAGAATCTCCATAAGCCGGATCAATCAAATCACACGTTAGTCCTGTATGATGGTCGGAAGCCCCAGTCGGCATACATAGCCTTCCGCAAGTCGTCCCCACTTCGCGGAAACAAGACACGGTTTTTATAGAATGGCCCGGGTTTGAAAGCGTGTAATCAGATAGCATCTTGTTTAACCACTCCGCCGCCTCTGGATCCATCAAATTGTCACCGTTATACGCATGGAATTCTTCTATTCCATAAGTCCCCGAAAGACTAATTAGCTCACTCTTGCGAGCAGCAATAAAACTCGTTTCCACCATAAAATTTGGATTGATTAACATTAATCTGCCGTACTGAATTGTTGGGTTAGAAGAAGCAGCACTAGTGATTGGCTCGATCGCTTTAGTCTCATCCTTTGTCTCAGAATCAACTACGGGGACTTCTTCGTCGGCTATTTCCGGCGTATTCTCATCAGTCGTATTAGAGTTAGAAGGGCTAGAAGAATTTTTATTAACCAGCCAACTTATTCCAAAAGTCGCTCCAAAAGCTAAAATCAGAACCAGAAAAAGCAGCGCCACAAACTTCATTTTTTTCGACTTTTTCTTGTTTTTCTCTTTATGTACGATCGGTTTTGATGGACCGTCATGCCCTTGAGGCTCTGTTGGCTTAAACTTTTTAGTCAACTTGTTTTCCGATTGATTAGAAAGTTTGTTTCTCGTAATCATTGTTTTCTTCCTTTGTTTTGTTTAGATTTGAGATGTTGAGCTAAATAAATTAGCGGACCTACTATAATATATATATAATATGAGAAAAATCGCCAGAGCATCATGGCCCAAAAGACATACCCTGTAGAAAGTCTAGAAAACACCACATAAAACGTCCCTTCCGCCACGCCAGAATTTCCTGGAGTCGGCGCAAAGTAAACCGCAGATTCCACCGCAGTGCTAAGTAAAAAACATTCACCAAAATCAATGTCGCCACCAAAAGCTTTTAGCACGAAATATGGTATAAAAGTAACCAAGATATTAGAAAAAAACGACATCAAAAGTACGCCGCCAGATACTAGTGGTTTCTTGAAAATTAACTTAACATTTTTAGCATAATCAGCTACCTCGTTCTCTACTCTCTTAAATGCTTCCTCAGGATTTTTTACTAATCGTATTTTAGCCAAAATTTTCACAATAAAATTGATAAATTTTGCCGTTGGCTTTGGAAAAAACATCGTCCCAAACACCATTACCGGCCAAAAAGCGTAAAATAAAAGCCCAATCCAAGCCGTAGTAATCAGCACTGGATATTGAGCCGCCATTCCGCTAAACAAAAAACAAGGAACCGCAAACAAAATAAAGGTAATCTGTCCAGATATCATACTAAAAATCGGAATTGCTGTCGTCATGCCATTAGAAATTTTCTTTGTTTTTCTGAGTGTGAGAATTTGTGCCGGCTGCCCTCCTACCGCTGCTGGCGTAATTTTGTCATAATATCTTCCGAGCATCACCGCCTTAAAAGCTAGTGCCCACGCTTCCCTTGGCTTAAAAGCGGATTTCTGCGGGGTTTTTGTAATCATCAAGACATATTTAGCGTACTCTAGAGTAATCATCACGACAAAACATAGCGCCGCAGGCAAAACCATCCAACCGTCTAATTGTACCTCGGCGAGTTCGGCCGCATTTTCGCTTCCCGAAAATTCGTTGATAGCTGTCGCAATAATTACCGTCGCACTAAAAACCACGCACAAGAGAGATAGAATGATTTTTTTCTTTTTCTTATTTGATGTCATTTTCTACCTATTGGCGGCTTTTATGTTTGGATATTCGTCAATCAAAATCCTAATGCAACCGGCAATCGGAATTGCAATAATCGCACCCAGAAGTCCAAACATATACATCCCAATCACCACAGCACATAAGATAAACACTGCTGGTAAATTCAAAGCATTTCCCTGAATCTTTGGCGAAATTAAATTATTCTCAATCTGTGCATATAATATATATACTATTGCAAAAATTATACCAGCCAAAGGATTAGTGGAAGCTAGTATCAAGGTAACCAAAGTTCCACCGATAAACTGTCCAAACATCGGAATCATGTAAAATATCATTGTGATTAGCCCCATCGGTATAGCAAGAGATGAAGACACGTTGGTACATAAGGATATAATAAATACAATTGAGGCAGAAGCACAACCGTCTATTACGGCTACGAGTAACTGTCTAGACACATAAGTAGAAATCACGTTGGCCATTCTTGAAAATACCCGCTTGGCCACGGTAATTGGTTTTTTGTTGGACTCGCCAGCGCTAACACTCTTCCAAAACATTTCTATTAGCATCGGTCCTTCCAGTAGGAACAACAAGGTTAAGACTAAAACTAGAACAATCTTCATTCCGATATCAGCAATTCCACTTACGCTAGCCATAAAATTAGAACCTAGCTGTCCCAAAATATTTTTTGATAAATTATCTATAGCGTTTACGATTTCGGAATGCAGATCAGAAATCCCGAAGTTCCTACCAAAATTATTAATCCCTTCCCAACCACCAAAGTTGGTCTCAATCATCTCAGGTGCCTGCTTGATGAATTTGGAAGTCTCTGTTACTACGACCGGCCCGATTACTGCCAGAATCCCACCAATTACTACCACCACTATTATATAGGCCAAAACTGCCGAAGCTGTTTGATGTTTCTTCTCGGTGCCAAAATGCCTTGTAAAGAAATTATTTACTTTTCTCACCAACGGTTTCAAAGCTAGCGCCAAAAAAATCGAAATCCCTATAATAATCAGACCAGTCAAAGCCTGATAAAGAATCGTAATCACGATGGCAATAATTAGTGGAATCGACCAAAACTTCACGAAAGTCCTAGTATCCGTCTCTATCAGTTTAGACATCTACCTCCTCCATAGACTTATTGTAACATATTTGGTATAATTATGTTAATAAAAATGCCAAAAAAAGTTTTAATGCACACTTGTTGCGCTCCATGTAGCGTTTATTGTATCGACTCCTTGCGCGCTGAGAGCATAGAGCCAACTATTTTTTGGTACAACCCCAATATCCATCCCTACACAGAATATAAGGCTCGCCGTGATTGTCTTAAAGATTATGTAACAAAAGTGGAGACCGAAGCTATTTTTATCGAAGGCTACGGCTTAGATGAGTTTTGTAAAAACGTGGTTTCCGATATTGAGAATCGCTGCGTCAATTACTGCTACCAAAAACGTCTGTCCGAGACTGTTCGTTATGCCGCCAAAAACGGTTATGATGCTTTTACTACTACGCTTTTAGTTTCCCCTTATCAAAAGCACGAGGAACTCAAAAAAGTTTGTGAGGAATTGTCGCGTCTTTCTGGTATAGAATTTTTGTACCGTGATTTCCGCGTCGGCTTCCGTGAGGGGCAAGAGAAGGCTCGTGCGGTAGGTCTTTATATGCAGAAATATTGCGGTTGTATCTTTTCTGAAGAAGATCGCTATAAGAAACAAATAGAAAAGGATTTAAAAAATGCTAGTATCTGATTTTATCTATGATTTGCCCGAGGATCGTATCGCCAAATTTCCGCCAAAAGTGCGCGGCAGTACTAGACTTTTGGTTTTAAATAAAAACACCGGCGCCATTCAAGATAGCTGCTACAAAGATTTAGCAGATTTTCTAAATCCCGGCGACGTTTTAATTCTAAATGACACTCGCGTGATGCAGTCTCGCATTTTTTGTACCCTTCCAGACGGTAGAAAACGCGAGCTCGTAGTACTAGAAAAACACGGCGACGAACCCCAGCGCGTAATGTATCGCGGCAAACTCCACGAAGGTGATGTATTGACAGTGGATGATAATCTTACCAAAACCGAGGGATTCCGGAGCGCGCCCGTCGGAGGAGAAGCGCGCGAGCCCCGTGGCGACGGGAGCGAGCGACGCGGCCCGAGGTTTGGCAAGATTATCATTAGACATCTACTGGATGGCGGCATCGCCGAGGTAGAATCCGATACTCCACTCGCCGAGCTAGCCGAGAGATGTGGCACTGTGCCATTGCCACCCTATCTTCATCGCGACGCCACCGAAGCAGACAAAAAACGCTACCAAACCGTCTGGGCGAAAAACATGGGCTCCGCCGCCGCCCCCACTGCTTCCCTCAATATGACCGAAGATTTATTGAATAAATTAAAACAAAAAGGCGTAATTGTCAAATACCTCACTCTCCACGTCGGCCTCGGCACTTTCCTGCCAATCCGTACCGACAATATCGAGGATCATCAGATGCACTCGGAGTGGTATAACATTCCAGAGGATACTATAGTAGCTATAGAACGCATTAAACATGGGCGGGTGACGCGCATGGAGGGGGACCCCCGCCGAGTCGTCAGCGAGGTGGGGGAGGAGAATGCGCGGCAGGACCCGCCCAGAGTGGTGGCTCTTGGTACTACAGTGGCCCGAACTCTGGAATACTATGCGAGGACTGGCAAAACTGAGGGTGAGGACGATATTTTTATCTATCCCGGCTACGAATTCAAGCTCGTAGATGCTTTGATTACGAATTTCCATGCCCCGAAATCCACAGTTTTGATGCTAGCTGCAGCTTTTGCCGGTTGGGACCATCTAAAGAATGCTTACGACCATGCAATTGACGAAAAATATAATTTTTTAAGTTATGGAGATTCAATGCTGATATGCTAAAGTTTGACATAGAGAAAAAAGACGGTCTGATGCGCGCCGGAGTTATCCACACTCCGCACGGTGATATTAAGACCCCAGCCTTTGTCGGCGCCGCCACCAGAGCTGCCGTCAAAGCCCTCACTATGAAAGAAATGCGAGATTTAGGCTCCCAAGCCATCTTAGCCAATACTTATCATTTAATTCTCACCCCCGGCCCGGACCTAATAAAAGAAGCCGGCGGTCTAGCCGAATTTAGTAGCTGGCACGGCCCCACTTTTACGGACTCAGGCGGATTTCAGATCTTTTCCCTGCCCGATGTGAAGATTACCGAAGAAAGCGTCAGATTTAAATCTCATATCAATGGGGACAAACTCGAAATGACCCCAGAGTCGTCAATGCAAGCCCAATGGGCCATCGGTGCCGACATCCACATGGCTTTCGACCACCTCGCCAAATCCGAGAATTACGACGACATGAAAGAGGCGATGGAACGCACCCACCGTTGGCTCAAGCGTTGTAAAGAAGAACACGACAAATTATTAAAACAAAATGAAAAAGAACAATACCTATATGCAGTTGTGCAAGGCGGCACATTTGACAATCTAAGGGCAAAATCTGCCGAGTTTTGTAAGAGTATAGAACCGGACGGCTTTGGTATTGGCGGCGTCTTTGTGGTAGATGGCATGGATGAAATGTTAAAAACCGTCAATAGTATCTTGCCAGAAGATAAACCAAGACATTTACTCGGTATGGGTCAGGAGCCAATCGACCTCTTTGTGGGTGCTGAGTATGGCTGCGATACCTTTGACTGTGTAGCACCTACCCGTATGGCTAGAAACGGCTCACTCTACACCCTAGATGGCCGTATCAATATCAAAAACGCCAAATATAAGCATGATTTTACTCCACTGATGTCAGAATGTGACTGTGAATGTTGTAAAAATTACAACAGAGCCTATCTCCACCATCTGTTTAGAACTGACGAAATCACCGCCAAAGTTCTAGCGAGCATCCATAATGAGCATTTTGTCGTCACGGTAGTCGACCAAATCCGCACGGCTATTTTAAACGACAATTTCAAAGATTACAAGATCAAATTCCTCAGCCGCTATTATTAAACATAACAATTTTCTTATTGCAAAATTGATTTTTTGTAGTACAATGGGATTATAAATTCCTACAAACAAGCACATTTTTTGAAACAATATGGCTACATTCAACCTAATAAAAAGGTAGCAATGGGATCATTAGGAAACCAGCCTTTTGAACACGTTGAGTGTACCAGAGTGCTTGTTTGTAGGAACCTAGTGGTCCCTTTTCTGTGGACCCTAGGGACATAAATAATAACCAACGAAAGGGTCATACAACTATGACAAAAGTCATACACAAAATCAAACAATATAATAAAT
>CAYOSV010000029.1:0-10742 GCA_964406725.1 uncultured Candidatus Saccharibacteria bacterium
CCTTCCTATATACGAAATACAATAGTCGCTACAACGGTTTTTACGTCCGTTGCGTTAAGGCGTAATCTGCAAGAAAAAACAAGGAATAACCTCAACCCTTAATGGGCTGGGGTTATTAATTATTAGGTGTCCAGAATAAATCTTATTTTATTGTTTTTATACCCTACTTCTTCTTCGCCGCCTTTTTCCTTCCCCCTCTAGCCCCTCTCCTAGTTTTAGAAGTTTTGGGCTTTTCATCAAGCATTTTGCAAGCCTGTTCCATCGTAATAGATTTTGGGTCGGTCTCTTTGGGAATTTTGACATTATTCCATCGCCCCGGCCCCTTAATGTATGGCCCATACGCGCCATTGATAATCATCACATTGCCCCAGTCAGCGATAATTGAATCTACCTTAGCCTGATATAGCGGCAAGGCTTCCTCAAGAGTTACAGTATAAGGGTCAAAATCTTTCATCGGGATATTGTATTTACCACCTTTAAGATACGGCCCAAACGGTCCACTTGCAGCAATTATCTCGTTACCGTCCGGCGCCTTTCCAAGCACTCTCGGCAGACTTGGTAGCTCAAGCTGAGCCAGGGCTTGCTCCAAAGTTACGGTCTTAGTACTCTTACGTTTGGGTAGTGGCGCAAATCGCGGCTTTTCCCCAGTCTCTTTTTCGTTGTCTCCGAGCTGAATAAACCCACCGTTTTTGCCTACTTTAGCATAAACCGCTTTACCAGTCTTTGGGTCATGTCCGAGCAAACGCGCATTATTGTATCTTTCTACCCCTTGCGCCATCATCACGGTATCGTGAAATGGCCCATAAAAATCCCGCAGCATCTTTACCCGCTCTAATTTTGCATCTGCCACTAGATCCAAATCTTTTTCAATATTCGCGGTAAACTTATAATCCACAATATTCTTAAAATTATCAGTCAAAAATCCAGATACCAACTCCCCTATCGGTGTAGGAATTAGCTTGCCTTTATTGGCACCATACTTCTCTTTTACCACGGCACGAGAAACCTTGCCATTTTGTGAAGTCAATTCCACGACTTCACGCTCTTCCCCCTCGGACTCGCCTTTTACTACGTATCCTCGCGCCTGAATCGCGGTCATGATTGAAGCATAGGTGGATGGCCGCCCAATCCCGAGTTCCTCCAGTTTCTTTACCAAAGAGCCCTCAGTATATCTAGCTGGTGGTTTGGCAAAAACTTGTCTAGCGGTAAGAGACAAGCAATTCATCTTGTCACCTTTCGATACCTTTGGTAGTTCCAGATCTTTTGATTTTCCATAGACTTTCAAAAACCCGTCAAAAATTACTACCTCACCCTTAGCCACAAAATCGTGCGACAGGGTAATCGTAGTCTTAGCCACCTTGGCACTCGCCATTTGAGTAGCTATCGTCCGTGACCAAATCAAATTATAAAGTCTTTTTTCATAATCGTTTTTTCCAGCCGAACTACGATTAACATCGGTCGGCCGAATCGCCTCGTGTGCTTCCTGGGCCGAAGCGTCTTTAGTCTTAAAGGTCCGCACCTTCAGATAATTCTTCCCAAACTCACCCTCAATATAAGAAGCAATCGCCGCTATTGCCTGTTTGGACAAATTCAAAGAGTCAGTTCTATGATAGGTGATTAAACCTGCTTGATAGAGTCCCTGCGCCGCACTCATAGTAGTCCTAGAGGAAAACCCAAGTTTGGCGTTTGCCTCAATCTGCAATGATGCCGTCGTAAAAGGCACCGGCCCAGATTTAGACCCCTCTGTTTCGTCTACATTTTCCACAATAAAATCAGATTTTGTCAAGTCTTCAAGTAGGTCTTTCGCAACAGCCTCACCTTCTGGAGCTTTACCGGTATAATTCGCATCAAAATCCGCCTTATCAGCAGACTGAAACTTCCCCGACACCTTAAACGACGACTTGCTCTCAAACTTCTCAATGTCCTTTTCTCGCTCCACCACGAGCCTGAGTGCCGGCGATTGTACTCGTCCCGCGCTGACTGCACCCGGTACTTTCTTACGTACCATATCAGACAAATCAAACCCCACTAGCATATCGAGCGTCTGTCTAGCCTGTTGTGAGGCCACCATATCCATATCCACTACCCGCGGGCTCTTAATTGCCGCATCTAGTGCCGGCTTGGTAATCTCGTGAAAAGTAATTCTCGCGGTATTTTTGGGAAGCCCCAAAACTTCGCATAGATGCCAAGAAATTGATTCTCCCTCGCGGTCTTCATCGGTTGCTAGCCAGATTTTGTCGGCTTTTTTGGCTTCTTTCATTAGCTCTGCGATGATTGAGCGATGCTCCGGATCAATCTCGTATGTCACATCAAAAGTAGTTTTGTCTACCTTGGTATCCTTCCGAATATGCCCCACGGAGGCTAGCACCTTAAAATCAGACCCCAAGTATTTTTCAATCGTATGTGCCTTCGCCGGACTCTCTACTATCACTAAATTTTTTGACATATATATTATAATACCACACTTACACCAATTTCGCCGTAATTATATGCTAGGCTGATAGCTTGGCGCATCATTTTCCCACAAATTCGGCTCATACATCGCCCCAGAGAACCACACAGCGTTATTATTGCTATCATAAATCATAAAATAAAACGGCTTATCGATATTGATTACTACTGGCTGCGGCACATCGCCTCCCGGCATTGCAAGGTCTGACATCCCAAACGCCGTCACCGCCGCCGCCTTGATTCCCTCTTCCGAAAAGTCAATATTGGCCTTATGTACCGCATTTGACACATACAGTCTATCTTCAGATGATATCTTCGAAAAATCTGCCACATTGGCATCAAAAGCATAAGTCATCCCGAGACTTTCGAGGTCTTCTTTGAACTTCAGTTCATAATCAAACTTGAATTTCGGAATATAAATTTTTACTCCATATTGAGGTGTGCTAGCCGGTGTCATATTCTGGAGTGCACTTTCAATCGTTCCGAAATCTAGATTCTTAATATAATCTGTCAAGTTCCCCGCCGGCATCACTGCGACGAACTTCAGCGCAGTTTCTTCTGTCGCCTCTAAAGGCATTTGTAGTATCGTCACCCCCTCATCCGTATAATAACTAATATCTTCGCTTCTAGTGTCCATCTTCATCATCGTAGCCAAAATTTCCGAGTCGTCTTCTTTATAAAAAGTCATCCCAAAAGTATCATTGGTGTCGAATTTGTGCTGCCAATTCATCTGAATTGCGAGCGCATTAGCTAGCACCATCTGTAAATCTGGAGTTGGCTCAATCCCGATACTCTTAATCAGTCCAAAAGTTTTGTTGCTTACCCAATTATTCATGTTTTCCGCCGAAGTAAACGAATCATACAGAATCTCTGCTCCATAATCATTAGTCACCTTCTTGGTATAAGATGAAAGCACCTTGTCTTTGAAACTAGCACGGATAAACACCGCATTGGCCAGCGACAAAGTATCCGGGACATTGTCATACACTGGCAAATCTTCCTCCCCTAAAATGTTTTCAATCTGCGTCTTTGTTTCCTCGGCCGCTCCAGCGTTTAGTAGTGATAGCCCATATCTAATCGACAGCGGACTGTATATTATATTGTTGCTACTAAGCTCCATTTTGAGAAAACTGGTATTTAGAAGCATCGTCTTGCCTGCCAGATCTGGCAAAGTTGGACAGTTACAAGTTTTTGGGTTGTTGTCCGCTAAAGATTTCATAATGCCAAAACAAACCCCACCACCAATCGCAAGCCCTATAATCGTAAAAAACAGCCCCACAAACCACGGTCTTCTAAACAGCGGCCGTTTGGGTGCTAGATTAATCTCCTCTTTCCCTGGTTCCTCGTAGGCCACATAAGCATTGGGGTTGTTATAATTACTAGGTTCAGTAGGGCTACCGCCTGCACCAGCTGTGCTTGGCCCAGCATACTCACCGTATCCATAATGATCGCTATATCCATTTCCGTTCATGCTTATATTATATAAAAATATCCTTGCAAAGTAAATATGAGCGCCGTAGGTGGAATATGATCCCACGCCATCGCCAGTGCTGGAACGATTACAAGCAAAGATAATACTGATATCACTGGAAATATGAATACTGCAACAGAAAGTGTATGCCCCAAGGGGTGGACGTTGCCGAGCAAAAAGCAGATAGATAATATCGGTGGTGCAAGCCCAGGTAGTACCACTTATATCACTAGCTTTTCCCCAGTTTTAGGCGGTGGTCAGCGTAATGGCACTTTATATGATGAGGCTAGGGCGGGCGTTTGGTGGACGAGCGAAACATACAACAATACACTACGGTATATCCTGCGTTACAATGGTGACAATTTATATAATAGCTATAATCGTCGTGAGGATGGCTACTACATCCGCTGCGTTAGCGAAGAAAAGACTGTAACAGACTTAACTTATCTTCAGGATATGACGGGTGGGATTGTAAACAATAGAATTGGACGGCACTAGCGGGAAAGAATGTTGGGGTGGATCGAGTGGTTCCACCGGTTGGGGACCTGCATATCAAAATGCTTGTATTCACAGTGGGACCATTAAAGCACTCGGTGACTTACCGACCAACTGGTACAACTATACACTTGCTACTGCTGGAACTATCGTTGACAAAAGTACTTCTTCAGAAAGTCCAGCCACAAACACTGCAAAAGCCACCGAAAGTATCTGCCCCAAAGGCTGGACCTTGCCAAATAAAACCCAGACTGACAGCCAGAAAGACATAAATAACTTTTCCCCAGTTCTGGGCGGGTATTACACCAATGGTACGCTGTATGAGACGACGCACGGGGTCTGGTGGGGCTCTACTGCCTATACTGGTGCGAGACGGTACAGCCTGCGTTACGATGGTAGTAGCCTATATACCTACTACGGCAACTACCGTCGCGATGGGCGCTATGTGCGCTGTGTCCAGGCTCCATAAGCTTATTCCAGTCTATAGCTTCTACAGCTACTGGAGGATAAGGATAATCCCACCCGTCATATCCTGAAGATAAGTTAAGTCTGTCACAGTCTTTTCTTCGCTAACGCACCGCACATAGAGCCCATTGTGGCGGCTAGCAACAGTAGTATATAAATTACCATCCCTATATTCTAAATAACGTCGCCTCGCACTACTAGACGCATCGCTCCCCCACCAGAGTCCGTCTGTGGATTCATTGCTTAGTACGCCAAAACTATAAACCCCTCCTAAAACTGGAGTAAAATTGGTAGTATCTCTATTATTATCCTGCTGTTTTTTGCTTGGTAAGGTCCAACCTTTAGGACAAACACTTTCTGTTGCAGTATTCAGATTTCCACTATCATCAGTATCGCTCTTGTTTATTATCGTTCCAGCACTGGCGATGGCTTAATGTTGTAATCAAAAAAATAAATCAGGATATGCGCCTATAAGTTCTTTTGTTGGACTTTTCTTACAAGAAAAGTCCAAACCAACAAAATAGCCTCAGGTATGGGTGGGCACTACCTGAGGCTATTTTGGCCCTCTAACGCTTCTCACTATACCGGGTGGAACCCCGGAAGCGCGACCCACCTCACACAAATTGGGGCCCGCCGGTTAGAGGGATTGCTATGCTTTTGAGTGGATCCCTTCCAAAGTGGAGGTAATACTTATAACTTAAAACCTTAAAGAAATTCTAAGCCCGAAAGGGTTTCAAAAGCACGCAATTTCTGATATACTTAAATAAGTATAGTCGAAATTATAACTTATTTAGGTGCGGTATAGAGCCTTTTTTAAGCTCTAACTGTAATCATTATATCACGTGAGGAGAAAAATGTCAACACTTTTTACACACTTTTTTGATAAAATCAATGAAATTTCACCCCTAGACCATGATTTTACTCAGGGATTGGCGTCTATTGCGCTTATGCCTAAAACATTGTATTTCCGTGGCGAACTGCCAGAAAATGTGTTAAAAACAGGCTCCAAGGGGTCAAAAGAGCGTAGGAAGACCGTCGCTATTGTCGGTTCGCGTCACAATACTAGGTATGGTCAAGAAGTGGCTTATAAGCTCGCCTATGAGCTTGGCAAGAGAAATGTTATCGTGGTATCAGGACTTGCTTTTGGAATAGATTCTATCGGTCACCGAGGGTGTCTAGATGCTGGCGGCACCACTGTCGCCGTCCTCGGTACTAGAATAGATGATATCTATCCCAGAGCCCACATGGCTCTAGCCCGCGAAATTATCGAAAAACACGGTGCAATTATCTCCGAATATTCTCCTAGAGGTCAAGTAGACGTGCCACTAGCGCCAGCCGAATACCTAGATGAAATCACTGGCAAACGTTCTATTAATCAATATGCTTCCTTTCTCTATCGTAACCGCATCATTTCTGGTCTTTCCGATATTGTGGTAGTAGTCGAGGCCGCCGAAAAATCCGGCTCTCTTAATACTGCTACTCATGCTTTGGAGCAGGGTAAAGAAGTTTTTGCCGTCCCTGGCAATATCACTAGCCCCTACTCTCAGGGGTGTAATAAATTAATCAAACAAGGTGCCATCCCCTATACTGAGCCAGATGATATCTTAAGACTATTGTTCCCTGAAGATTATGCAAAAAAGCGTAAAAACGCCAAAAAACAGGGTCTCATCGGCGATACCGATGTGGAGACTCTTATCTTACGGGCTATCGGCGAAGGATTCCGAAATGGCGAAGAAATTATGAAAACTGCCAACCTCCCTCCAGAAGTCTTCAATCAGACTATCACTCTCCTTGAAATCAAAGGCAGAGTCCACTCTCTCGGTATGAACCATTGGGGTCTCTGTTAAGATTAGATAAGCTTATCTTGAGATAAACTCGTCAATTTTGCTGCATACTTCATCTAGAATTTCTGGGAGCTTCTCCTTTTCTTCAGGGGTAAATTTGCCTAGCACAAAGTCCGTTGCCCCCATCTTTTCTCTGATTGGCGCGTTTTCTGTCCCTAGCCTGAGTCTTGGGTAATCAGAATTGCCTAACTCCTGATCAATAGATTTAAGCCCATTATTACCCCCAGATGACCCCTTAGAACGGAAGCGGATTTTGCCTAGTTCTAGGTCAAAATTATCGCAAATCACCAAAATATTTGAGGGCTTTATCTTGTAATATTGCATCCAAGCCACCACCGCCTTCCCTGATAAATTATAAAAATCTTGAGGTTTGATCAAAAATACCTTCTCTAGGCTACCATCAGGCAAATTATGCTCTATTTCGCTAAAAATAGCCGATAGGCGTGGTTTTTCGCTCCAAGTGCCATGTTTGCGCTTAAGGTAAAAATCGAGCGCCAGAAAGCCAAAATTATGCCGCGTAAAAGCAAATCTGGCACCGGGGTTTCCTAGGCCTACTATCAATTTCATATTCCTACTATTATAGCATAAAAAATCAAAAAATCCCCCGTCCTAAGTTCCGGACGGGGGTGTATAAGAGTTGTGAACTATGAGAGAGCGGTTAAGTAATGTTCTGACCAAGCAAAGCCTGTTTGTTGTGCTTTTGCCTCTCTGCTATCATCCTGACCAAGGGATGACGTACTACCTCATTCTCGGTGAAATGTACCTGCGCCACTAGAGGGTTGTCATAGAGTAGCTCCGAAGCATAGACCAGACCGTTATTCCCAGCATCTAGATATGGGGCATGGACTTGATTGACGTCGCCAGTGATGACGATTTTTCCTTCGGCTCCTAGGCGCTTGATTAAGGTGTCTGCTTGGGCAGCACTTTGATCTTGAAATTCGTCATAGAGCGCTATCTCGTAAGAAAAATCCCTGCCTCTGGCATTTTCAATTGGCAAATTACTAAACCACGCATTCCAAATGCCCTCGACTCGCTCGTTTAGCCGGCGATTGATTGAATATTCTACTTCTTCCCCATCGTTTTTAGCATATTTGGACGCTCTAGCACCATACTGTTGGATATCCCTTAATTCTACTTTTAAACGCTGGTCGGTCTTCAAAAGTGAATTTCTCAGGGCATTTTTGAGCGGCTGAACTTCTGGATCCATCTTTTCATTCATGTCCCCAGGGAGCGAGCCGATTCTACTCTCTGATGCGCATGGCACTACGGTTACCCCAATGTATTGACCAGTAAGGCAGGCATTATAGCCATAGACCGTCGCCATGTAAGTCTTACCAGAGCCTGCTGGGCCTGTACAAATCACCGCTGAAAAATCTGGGTTCATCAGCGCCTCGGCGTAGATGGCTTGACCTTCGTTTCTGATTGGTTCTGGAAAAGCGTCCGCATATTCTAATGCCGTAATCATATTGGACTTAGCGTCGTATCTACCGATATGGCGGAAATATTTGTCCGTCTGATAAACGTCATTAGTCTTTTTCTTGTCTTCGGGTTGCATAATGATGAATTCATTTGCTACCATCTTGCGTTCCGCTTCAGACGGCACCATTGTCTGCCAAACATCGAGTTCAACCTTTCCGGTTTCCATAAAGTACACCAATATATCGTTCGGTACTAATACCTCCCTTCTACCCGTATAGGGTGGTGGCAAGCGGTAGCCATAGCGCGAAGTCGTCAACCCTCGCTCATTGGCCCTGATTGCAAGACCATTGTCATTGGTTAGCAGTACCACTCGTGTTGCCGGTAGCCATTTGGTAGCGTCTTCGATATCAGCAGTACCATCTATCCGAAGTCCTCTGCAGATAAACTCTGTGGCGAGTGCTGCTAATATAATCTGTCCATCCATGTCGTCATCAGATGGCGCAAAAGGTAGACAATTCTTGAAATCCTTATGTACCGGCAAGACCGAAAAAGCCTGTTTCCCTACCTGTACAGAGGAAGCTAGATGATAGGAATTGTCCATCCCCGTTCCTCGTGATTCAAAGATGCTCCGCAGCCGTTTCAACACTAGCCGAGCGTTCTTGCCACGCTCACTGCTCACCTCTCGTTTGAAAGTAGAGAGTTCGCGCACTACCGCCGTCGGTATCACGATATGCGCCTCCGACAAATCTATAGTCGGCTCCTTGAGGGTTACCTCGCCTTGCTCTGGCGGAATGATATCTGGGTAATCGACCAATATATTGGTATCGATTACGTAAATTGGCATGTTCATCGTTCACCTCCTTGTTAAAGTACACCAGTTCCCAAAAAAGGGGAGCAAGCTACTCCCACTTAAGTCACATTATATCACATTTCACCTGTTACGACGAACTTTGATATCGGTGACTTTGGATTTTCTTGTTATAATCTCAATTTTCACTTTTTGCCTTTCTGCCCGCCATCGTCTTTATCATCGCTTCGATAGGAAAACATTATAGGGGTACCTATAAGGGGATATTTCTCACGGATTTTTCTTTCCAAAAATCGCTTCCAAGACCAGTGAAGTAGCTCTAGAGAATGTCCATGTAGGACGAACCATGGTGGACAGGTGTCAGTCTGAACGAGATATTTTGGCTTTGGGCGTGTGTTTTTTAGTCCTGCTGGGATATGTTCCAGGATTGCCTCACCTAGGATTTTGTTTAGCTCAGAAGTTGGTATCTCCGTATTCCGTGCTTTGTCTACTTCGAGCGCTAGTTCAAAAATCTGAGTAGTATTCTTCCCCGTTTCAGAGGAGGTCAAAACTACTGGTGCATAAGGCAAAAAGTCAAAATCCCGTTCTAACTGATCTAGCAAAAAATCTGCCGTAGTACGGTTTTTGATGTTCTCTTCTCCAAAATAATTAGTCGGTTCAGCATTTTCTAATAAATCCGACTTTGTTACTACCACAATAATGCCCTTACCGGCTTTTACAATCTGTCCAGCCAAAGTCTGGTCTAACTTCACATGTGGCTCCATAGAATCAACGAGCAGGCAGCAAACATCCGCCTCTTCTATTGCCGCCAGCGTCCGAATAGCGGAGAATTTTTCAATTCCTATTTCTCTCTTCCCTGGTCTTCTTAATCCTGCGGTATCGAGTAGCTCAATTTCCCGACCTTTGTATTTTGCCTGGACTCGATTTACATCTCTTGTTGTCCCTTGCCGACTCGACACAATCGCCTGCTGCTTTTTGCCTAAAGTATTAAATAGGGATGACTTCCCTACATTAGGCCTGCCAATCAATGCAAGAGTGAGGGGAGGATTAGAACTACCTTTTTGGGGCCGTCCAGAGACTACGGCCGAGGAAGAGGGTGTGAATCCCTTGGGCGGGGGCGTGAACAATCCGAGTTTTAAAAAAGCCGGTTTTAATTCTTCCCTTAATTTCTCCATTCCTTCACCAGTAGTCGCCGACACTCGGAAGGTCTCGTTTGTCTTAATCCCTAGTTTCAAAAATTCTTCATCTGGCAGCGATTCTTTTAAATCACACTTATTCAGAATTAAGAATACTGGTTTTTTCGACTTCAGAGCCTTCTTGGCGATATCTTTATCTTTAGAATCTAGATATTTCGAAGAATCAATGACCACCAAAATCACATCCGCTGATTCTATCGCGTCTTCTATTTGCTCTCTAATCGAAGCCTCAAAATCATCCGTCGGATCCTTCAAGCCTGCGGTATCTACCAAGATGAAAGAATCGTCGATTGTCGTGGATACATTGTCGCGCGTGGTCCCCTCTTCGCGGGCCACTATCGCAATATTCCTATGCGCCATCCGATTAAGAATGCTGGATTTCCCCGCATTTGTCTGTCCTATCAAAGCTACTATCGGAAGGCGCCTCATAACCCCATTATAGCACATTTTCCACAAAAAATCAAGATTAACAGAGGTAGCAAAGATTGAAATTAAAATAAAAATATGCTATAATGAAACCACGGTCTCGTCGTCTAGCGGTCCAGGACTCCTGGTTCTCATCCAGGCAATCGCGGGTTCGAATCCCGCCGAGA
>CAYOSV010000030.1:0-9793 GCA_964406725.1 uncultured Candidatus Saccharibacteria bacterium
TCTTAGCTGGATCGCTGGTGTGTCCAGAATATTCGTTGCCGCCGGAGTGGATACAAGCATTCACATACCCAGGCCCACTACCTGTCTGCGTAGTAGAATTGTAAGAACCATAACATTCATTTGCCCCCTCCGTGTTTGTACCGTGCGTCACCAAGTCATACGTCGTCAGCGTCCTAGCACTGGTTACGTTTGACGTCGCCGGATCCAAGGTCAAAGTACTAACGCCTGGGTTAGGGTTATCGGCACCATTAGTTGCATCATACCCATACATCAAGTTTGCAGTCATCCAGCAAGTCCCACCAATATATCTCACCGTGTAGTCCCGATTATCCCGCATATCCGTCACCGTCAACGCATCATTACTTGCCAGCGTCTGACACATCGATTTCGACAAATTCTGCATATAGTGCGGTCTACCAGTAATCGTCACATCACCATCCCCTAGTCCAATCTTAAAGGCCGGGTTTTCATCTGTACAAGGTTCATCTTCACCTGGTTCTGGATTACAGGTCATCTCACCAGCAGTACCCGTATTTGCCCAGCTCGTGATTGACCAGTCATCACCATGTACTGGATAGAGATAGTAAGTATTGTTGTAAACCAAACTACCTACTGTACCACCAGACGCAGTTACCGTACCCATCAATGTACCACCTTCACCAGCAGCAGTCCTAATCTGTACGCTGGTTACTGGATAACCACTAAAGTTTACTGCTAGTCTGTATTCAATTGGGTCCCACACTGCATAAAGAGATGATACATTTGTGCTAGTCTGATCTACGCCAAAATTAGCACCGGCGGCATATTCTGTACCAGTACAAGTAATGCCAGGATTATTAGCAGTACCACTTACCGTACCGTCACACCATGCCCTAAAAGTATAACCATTTCTGGTTGGCCTTTGCGAAGAAAGCACTACGTTGGTCTCACTGGTAGCAGAAGAAGCACCTGCTGGCAAATTCGCCACACTAGTATCACCAGTATTATCAAGATAACTAATTGTATAAAGGGCCGGGTTGCCTACTGCTGTAAGCACAAAAGTATTGCTATAAGTACCAGCTGGCTTGGTGTAGTCTACTCTCGCACCAAGACCAATTGTATAAGTGTTTGCATCCGAAGCATTAGCTACAGCTGTTGTATCCAAAGTAGTAGCCGTAGTAGTTGGAGATGGCAAGAAATCCGTGTTTGCTACCGAATTATACTTGGATGGTTGGTAGCCCCATCTACCATTGAAGGAAGTTGAAACGTTGAAAGTGTTTTCGTCAATACTTGAAGTGATTGAATCCAACTTTGCTGTGTTTACTTCGGAATTTGTCAATTGTCTGGTATTATCCGAACCAGAAATTGTCAAAGTGTAACCAGTATAGTTATTAGTGGTAACACCAAACTGCGCCTTCTCGTCACTCGAAGAAGCCGCAAAAGTACCATTGGAATCTTTTGGCGTCAGATCCAAACTCGCTGCCGTATGACCAGATGTCATGGTCAGCGTAGTAGTACTAGGCACCGCCGCACCCATCGCTTCCGCACCAGAATCCTCCGGTGCAATCGGACGTGCCATGAAGGCAGCAAAAATCACCAAGACGAAACTTGACGATATTCCCAGCCTCCGTATCCACTTTCCATGGATGCAAAATTTATTGTTGATATTGCTTATGTGTTTGTTTAAGCCCAAGTGGGCTCTAATATGACCCTTATTCATAGAACCATAATAGCACGACCATTTTCAAACCGCAAGTACTTTTTTCAAATTTTTTTATTCCCAGACTGGTACATCTTGTGGGAACGGATCAATGTCATCATCGTATCCGGATGAGCCAATGTCACCCATATCTCGGTATCCTAATTCCATCAAAAATCTCGACGGCATCGCATAGTTATAACTGCCATAAGTCCGCCTCGCTCTTGCAAAAGTAAGAAACAACCGCATCATCGCCCTCGTCATCCCGACATAAGCCAGTCGCCTTTCTTCTTCAAGGTCCGCTTCCGTCTCCGACCCCCTCGCCGATGGGAATAATCCTTCCTCCATCCCCACGATAAACACCACCGGAAATTCCAAACCCTTCGCCGCGTGCAAAGTCATCAAGGTTACGGAATTTTTGCGCGAAGCCTCATCCGACGACGACATTAGCGCCGCATCCGCCACAAAATCTTCCAAATTCGCATATTCCGATGTCGTAGAGGCCAATACTTCCAGGTTCTTCATCCGCTCTTCGCTACTTGGTGTACCATCGTCAGTTAATCTCTCAAAGTCAAATTTTTCCACGACCAACTTCACAATTTCACCGGGATTGTCATCGGTTTTTACGCTTTTCAAAAACTCGTATAATTTAAGAATACTTGCCTTGGCTTTGCCCGAATTTAACACATTTAAGATCTCCGGTTCTTCCATTGGCCTTGAAGATTTCAAAACCGTCGCGGCTTTCAAGATTTTAGAAACCGACACTTCCCCCACTCCCGGCAAAATGTTTTTGAGGATTCTTTCTAGCGCTACCATGTCTCGCCCATTCACAATGAGGTGCAGTACCGCCAGCACATCTTTCACTTCCTTCCGATCATAAAATCTCACCCCGCCCACAATTTTGTATGGAATGTTCATGTCTATAAACGCTTTTTCAAAAGCATAGGATTGTGCGTTGGTTCTATATAGTACTGCAAAATCGCTTAAATCTGGAAACTCATTTTTGAGATTCAGAATTTTTAGCGCCACAAAATTTGCTTCCATTTTTTCGTCCGTTAAAGCCTCAATCACAATCGGCTCACCCTCACCTAGCTCCGTAAACAAAACTTTGTCCGTACGGGTTTTATTATTATTTATAATCTTTTGCGACGCATCCAGAATACTACTTGTGGAGCGATAATTCTGCTCGAGTTTAATTACCTTTGCACCCGGAAAGTCTTTTTCAAAATTCAGAATATTAGTAAAATCCGCCCCCCGCCACGAGTAAATCGACTGCCAATCATCCCCCACCACCGCGATATTTCTTTTTTCGTTCACGAGTAGTTTAATCAGCTGATACTGAATCATATTGGTATCCTGATACTCGTCAATCAAAATATATTCAAATCTTTCCTGCCATTTTTTGCGAACTTCTGCATTTTCGGCAAAAAGCTCCAAAGTCTTAAGGAGCAAATCATCAAAATCCAGCGCCTGATTTTCTTTTTTAGCCTTTTCGTACTCCTTGAAAACCTGCGCAATTTTTTGCTGATTTGGATAGTAGGCCGTCGCCGCATAACCCTCTGGGTCGTGACCTTTATTCTTCTCAGACGAAATCACCGCCTGGATGGATTTTGGTTTCAAATTTTTGTCTGTATTATAACCGAGGTTTTTTAAAATCCGCCGTATGAGAGCCATTTGGTCATCCGCATCATAAATCACAAAATCTCGGCTCAGCCCCGCCGCCTCGTATTCTTGCCTTAAGATCTTCACACAAATCCCATGAAACGTACCCATGTACGGCATAAAATTCACTGGCGCATTAAGAAGCCTAGATAGCCGCTCCTTCATTTCATTGGCCGCTTTATTGGTAAATGTTACCGCCAAAATCCTAGACGGCTTCACCCCGTGAGAAATCAAATTCGCAATCCTATGTGTAAGAGTCCTCGTTTTTCCTGAACCCGCTCCCGCCAAAATCAAAAGTGGCCCCTCAAGGTATTCCACCGCCTCTTTCTGCTTTTCGTTTAATCCCTCCAAAATCTCACTCATTCCTACTATTATATCAGATTTTATTTATAACCTTTTCTATTTCGTTAATTAGTTCATCTTTGTCAGGAATATAATAAGTATATGTTGATGCAAAAATATTATTAGATAGACCACCTAAAGCATATTCCATAGTTACACCTTTTTTACCAGTGCAAAGAATAATCCCGATTGTTTCATTATCAAATTCATCTTTGACTTCTTTATTATAATAATTTATATACATATTCATTTGACCTACGTATTCTGGTTTCATATCATCCATTTTTAAATCTATCAACACATAGGATCTTAAAATTTTGTTATAAAAAACTAAATCAATATAATAATGGGTATTGTTGTCCAAAGTAATTCTGACTTGATTTCCAACATACATAAAACCTTTACCAAGCTCCATTAAAAATGATGATATATGGTTTACCAAATTTTTCTCCAAATCACTTTCAAGAAGTGGCCTATTCTCTTTTATACCCAGAAATTCAAACACATAAGACTCTTTCAAGATGTCGGAAGGTTTGCTAATGGTTTGACCTTTTCTAGACAGTTCTAATACTTTTTGCTTGTTAGATTTACCATTGGAAAGTAACAGTCTTTGGTATAATGAAGAATCGATTTGTCTTTTTAGTTCTCTTACTGACCATTTTTCATTGATGCATTCGTTTTCATAAAAATTTCTTTCGTCATCATCCTCAATATAGATTAAATAGCAATAATGGCTCCAACTTAAAATATTAGATGGTGTCTGGCAATTTCTAGGGGTAGACTTAGCTAGTGTCTGGCAATTTCTAGGGGTAGCTTCGTCTAGTGTCTGAAATTTTTTATATCTTTCATAAAATAATCTCATATTTTGAAGATTTGACCTACTGAAACCACTGCCATATTTATTAGTTAATTTCTTCGATAACTTTAATAGAATTTCTTCACCATATTCGGCGTAAATATTTCCATTTTGTTCATTTTCTACGATAATTTTTCCAATCATAAAATTAGTTTCTATCAATGTGCTATTTATCTGATATATTATTTTGTTTTTATTGTTAATTATGACATCAGATATCTGATTATAAATTTTGGCGACTATTTTGTCATTGCTTTTATTTTTAGCCATAAAACTCCTCTTATTTGAAATTAGAGTATTATAGGCATATCTGCTTCAAAAAATCAACCCCCCACCCCATGTTATAATAATAGTTAAGCTTTTTCTATTAATCGTCAAAATTCATCCTTGCTTCTTTTGTTGAAGTTTTCTTCTTGAAGAAAAGTCCAAGTTTATTAGATACCGGTAAGCGGCGCGATATCTGCCCCAAGATGACGAAGTCTAGCTGCAAAGTCTTGATAACCACGATTGATTGAATAAACGTTTCTAAGAATCGAAGTACCTGGCGCCGCCAACATTCCAATCAAAATCACCACCGCTGGCCTAAGCGCCTGTGGTGCCACTAACTCTGCCGGTCTAAAATTAGTCGGCCCTTGTACATAGAATCTATGTGCATCCAGAAGCTCTACTTTTACATTCAAATTGGAAAGTTCCGTCGTGTAAATCGCCCGGTTTTCAAATACCCAGTCGTGAATCATTGTACGCCCTTCCGCCACCGCCGCAATCACCGAGAAAAATGGCAGATTGTCAATATTCAGGCCCGGAAATGGCATCGGATGAATTTTGTCCACTGGTGCTACCAAATCAGATTTCAAAATCGTAAGATCCACCAACCTAGTCCGCCCATTTGCCGACAAGTATTCCTCGGATTTTTTAAACTTAGCATTCATTGATTTCAGAACTTCTAGCTCAATCTCCAAAAATTCAATCGGCGCCCGCCTCAAAGTGATTTTTGAATGCGTAGCATAGGCCGCCGCAATAAAGCTCATGGCTTCAATCGGGTCTTCAGACAAATTATAATCTACATCTACATCAATTGAAGAACACCCCCTCACTGTCAAGACAGTCGTACCAATTCCGGTAATTTTCACTCCTAATTTTTCTAAGAAAAAGCACATATCCTGAACCATATAATTAGGCGATGCCCCCACAATCGTAGTCCGCCCAGGCGAAAGCGCCGCCGCCATCAAAACATTTTCCGTCACCGTATCACCACGCTCTACCAGCACGATATACCGATCTTCGTATTTGTTCAAAGTATGTTGGTTTACTTCTACTTCATAAAATCCACTGTTGCTCTCCGCATCAACTTTCACCCCAAACGACTCCAGCGCCTTGAGGTGTGGCTCAATCGTCCGAACCCCCAAAGAACATCCCCCCGCATACGGCAGTTCAAACTTTTTATAACGATGAAGCAGGGGACCTAGCATCATAATCACCGAGCGAGTTTTGCGTGCTGCTTCTATATCCATTTCTTCAAGCTTCAATTCGCGTGGTGATATAATTTCAAGATCGCGATGACGGTTTTGCCAATGACATTTCACCCCAATAGACTCAAGCACTTCAATAATTCTAAAGACTTCTTCTATTCTAGCCACTCTATGAAGCACCGTCCTACCAGAATTAAGAAGCGCCGCCATTAAGAGACCTACCGCTGCATTCTTAGAAGTGTTAATCGTAATCTCACCAGACAGTTCCTTGCCACCACGAATCCGAAAACTCTGCGAAACCGAGTCGTTTATAGAGAGAATTTGGTTCCCCAGTGCCTCCGACAACTTCTTTACCATTTCAAGCGAAATATTTTGCCCACCTTTCTCAATCCGGTGAATTGCCGACTGACTGGTGCCAATCGCTTCCGCCAGTTCTTCCTGCGTCCAGCCTTTATCTGTCCGCATTTGCTCAATTGTTTCACCAATTACTTCTTGGTAGGTCTTTGCTCTTTTCATGCTACAATTATATCACCAGACGAATATTTTGTAAATATGATATAATTATTTCTATGAAAACAATTAGAGATTTAGATTTAAAAGACAAAACCGTATTAGTTCGCGTAGACTACAACGTCCCTATCAAAAATGGCGAAGTAACAAGCGACCTCAGAATTCGTGCTTCCCTCCCTACTATCAGCTATCTGCTCGAAAATAATGTCAAGAAAATTATTTTAATTTCTCATCTCGGCCGTCCAGAAGGAAAGGAAAATCCTGAATTTTCTTTAGCACCAGTCGCAAAAGAATTAGAAAAATTACTTCCCGGTGAGAAAGTCGATTTTAGGCCTCTGCCAAAAGATGACGAAAAAATCAAATCCCCCGCCAAAATTTTACTCTTAGAAAATTTACGCTTCAACCCTAGCGAAGAAACAAATTCCAAAGACTTTATTAAAAATATCATCGATAGCACCGATGCCGAAATTTTCGTCCAAGACGGTTTTGCTGTCATCCACCGCGCTCATGCTTCTACCGATGCTGTCAAGGATTTTTTACCTGCCTATGCCGGACTTTTAGTCGAAAAAGAAGTCAAAAACTTGTCCAAAGTCCTCGAAAACCCCGCCCATCCCGTAGTCTTGCTCATCGGTGGTTCCAAAGTCGAAGACAAGCAACCTCTCATCGACAAATTTATCAACATCGCCGACCATATTTTAGTCGGTGGCAAAATCGCCGCCGATGGCTACAAACCCACCGATTCCAAAATCCTGGTAGCCACTGATTTTGACGAAAATTCCGAAGGTCTTAAACTCGACATCGGCCCAATTTCTACTGCCGAATTTGCTAAAACCTTAGGCAGTGCCAAAACCATTATCTGGAACGGCGTGATGGGCAAAGTCGAAGATCCCGCCTTCACCACCGCCTCCAGCATTCTCGCCGACATTATTGGCAAAAACTCGGACGCCACCACCATCATCTGCGGCGGCGACACCACCGGCTTCGTCGAAAACTATTTGAAAGACCACCCAGACCTAAGCTACTCGCTAATTTCCACCGGCGGCGGCGCCAGCCTCGAATTCCTCCTTGGCAAAAAACTCCCAGGCCTAGATTTCTAGATATGCCGAATTTTTATAGTATCAGTTCCAAATTTGTTTTTGTCACCTGAGACGATAACGGCAAGCAAATCCTTTTTACCTTCCCTAGTCTGTAAATATCCAGTTTCTTTTAGTTCCGCCGCCAATTTTTTCCCAAAATTCTCCTCATATTTCCTTACAAACGCCGAATTTGCATAGGTGAGTGCCAGTTGATTTGCCACCCGAGGGTTTGGCGTCACCGAAATAATCGGTACATTCGGCCGCTGTGCCGCCATTGTAAACGCAGTCGTACCCGACGCCGTCTGACATACAATCACATCCGCCTCAATTCTCTCGGCCAGTCTCGCCACCGTCGCAGAAATCGCATCATAAAGCGCTTTTTCTCCTTCCGGTTGCCGCACCATCGCAGCAATTTTTGTATGATTTTGGGTGTACAAAATCACCTTTTTCATCTCCGCCACCGCTTCTACCGGATACTTACCATTAGCAGTTTCATCCGAAAGCATCACTACGTCCGCTCCTTGTACTACTGCCGTTGCTACATCCGAAACTTCCGCCCTAGTCGGTTCTGGATTTTCCACCATCGAACCCATCATTTGTGTAGCTACAATGCAAATTTTTGAATGCGCCCGGCATAACGCCACTAATTTCCGCTGAATAATCGGCACCACTTCATTACCCGCTTCTACTGCCATATCACCACGCGCCACCATAATTCCATCCGCCGCTTCCACGATTTCTTCCAAGTTTTTATCCGACGAAATCGCTTTTTTAGTCTCAATCTTGGCAATCACTTTGGCTGTAGAGCCAAGCGACAACAAAATCTGCTTCAACTTTTCAATGTCCGAAGCCGTCTGTACAAAAGACAACGCCACGAAATCAAAATCCTGATGTGCTCCGTATTCAATATCTTCCATGTCTTTGGCCGTAATAATATCCCCAGCAAAATCCGTCTCAGGCAAATTCAAACCCTTTTTGCTCATCACGAATCCATCATTCAAAATCTTCACTTTAATCGCTGTATCCGACACTTTCTCAATAATTTCCGTCCGAATCTTCCCGTCAAACATATAAAGTGGTTCCCCTACTTTGACCTTAAGCGCCAAATTATACTGCACGGGGAGAGTCATCCCTCCATCATGTTCATACCCCTCCCGAGCCTCTAAAATCACTTCGTCCCCCGCTTTGAGATCCAAATGATTGTCAACAATCTCACCTAGCCGAATTTTTGGTCCTTGAAGATCTTGCAAAATCGCAACGGAACGGCCTTTTTTCTCCGCCGCTTTCCGAATCCATTTTATCTGTTCATCTCGTTCTTCATTCGTCCCATGCGAACAATTAAGCCGACACCCATTCACTCCAGCCATAATAATTTCTTCAATTTTTTCTTGTCCAAACACCGACGGACCAATCGTTGCCAAAATTTTAGTTCTCTTAAAAAATCTACTCATATATATAATATATATTATCATATTTATGCTTTTTATGTTAATATAATATATAGAATGGCATACAGTAAAAGCAAAAACCCTCGCTCTCGTTTTTTGGAGTATTCCTCAGACGAAGAGCTTTTTGATGACCTGCTTTATAGCTTTCCCAAAAAATCCCATCATGAAAAAATCACAAACACTCTCGCCGTCGTCTTCCCAGCCAACCGCGACTATCAGCGCGCTGCCAAGACTTCAATTCTGACCGTCATTGTTTCTGTCATGCTAATCATCACTGGCTTTACCATTTTTTGCCTCATTGCCACACCTGAGACTTTAGTCAAAAACGAAGTTACCTCCATCGCCTCCGATTATTATGAAAATTATTTTTATAGCAAAATCCTAGACAATAATTCCCTCAGTCAAAATAGCGCTGATTTCAACGAATCGGTCATGGAAGATATCATGAAAAATTACACCGCCCGCGGCTTTGCTAATATCAGCCTCAAACAATTACTTCTCTACGACAACCAAAAACACGCTAGCGCCACCGCTTTTCTCGAGCAATATTGCAATCTCGATCGTAGTTATATCAAAATCTATCCCGAAGCTCCCTTCAACCGCAAAAACTATCGGGTAGATTACAACTACTCTTGCAAATTCTAAAAATTCTTGTTATAATAATAGTAGTACTTTTTGGCCTCATAGTATAATGGTTAGTACAACGGGTTTTCATCCCGTCAATGTGGGTTCAATTCCCGCTGAGGTCACCA
>CAYOSV010000031.1:0-9566 GCA_964406725.1 uncultured Candidatus Saccharibacteria bacterium
GTATTAGCCAATTAGTCTTAACGCCAGACACATCCAATGTGATTACGACGAGAGCTTTAACGAATTATGACTTTGTAGAATATGGGCAAGATGGGGAGCAGTGTTATGGAATTGCCGATGGTGGCCCAGCTTATGATAATTCCTGCATACATAGTGGTGTTATAGCTGCAGAGAATACATATGCCGGAGTGGATACGTTTACAGTCTGGTATGATTATACAGCCGCTAGTGCTGGAACTATTGCTGGATATAACAACACTACTATAGACACTGAAAATATATGCCCCAAAGGGTGGACGTTGCCAACGAACACTCAGATTCCTAGCATAGGAGACTTTACAACTACTTATGTTCCTGCCTTTTCTCCAGTTAAGGGCGGAAATTACTATCACGATAGATTAGATAGCTCATCTGAACTTGGGGGATGGTGGGGGAGTGAAGTACTAAACGATGACAGAGCTCGGAGTATTCTGCGATATTATTACAACAATGCTACTGGCAATACTACCCTACAAAGTAATAATCAATATCGTAGGTATAACGGTTTCTACGTCCGCTGCGTCCGTGATACGAGGACAATTGGATCTATTACTACCATGCAAGAAATGACTCCGACTATTGCAGCTAATACTAGTGATGGTGCTACAGCTATTCTCACTGATACTAGAGACAATCAGACCTATACTGTAGCCAAGATTAATGGGAATGTATGGATGACCAGAAACCTAGCTATTGGTTGTAATGGTTCTGGTTCTAGCTATGGCAGTTCCGTCAGTTCCAAATCCCTAGACAGCACCACCTCCAATGTTGATACCACCTGGTCTACACCAACTGCTTTGCTTTCTGATGCATCATCCAGTACCCAGACTGCAGACTATTCTAATGGTAGGATGCAGTGCGACACTACCTATGGTGCTTGGTATAATTACAATGCTGCTACCGCCGGTACCATCTCAACTGACAGCAACACCACCGAAGCTTCCTATAGCATCTGTCCTAAAGGATGGAAACTACCAACCAATAGCGAATTTACGACACTCAAAGATACTAGTGGTTCTACCACGTCATTTAGCCCAGTTACCGGCGGCCTCTACGGCAATGGTAGCCTCCAGGTTACGGAGTACGGGCTCTGGTGGTCATCTACAGCACTCAATGCTACGCATCGTTACAGCCTGCGCTACAAGGGGAGTAGCCTAGATATCGACAGCTACTATCGGTACCGCGGGTACTACGTTCGCTGCGTGGGGTCCCTCTGACAATACCCCCCACACCCCCCACCTTATTTGCCTTACTCAATAGGTATAGGTTTCAAAATATGATATAATAATAGAATGAAATATAGAGCGGGAGAGAGGCGAAAAGCCGTAGAATACGAAAAGGTTCTTATAGACTGGTGGAAAAAACACGACATATTTAACCAATCCATAGAGAGCAGACCAGAAGACAAAAGCTATGTTTTTTATGACGGCCCACCGTTTATTACTGGTATGCCACATCATGGCACACTCCTTAGTTCCATTGTCAAAGATGCCGTCCCACGCTTTTGGACTATGCGAGGCTATCGTGTAGAGAGACGCTGGGGTTGGGATTGTCACGGTCTCCCTGCGGAAAACTTTGTGGAAAAACAGCTCGGCATCACCGATCGCCGCGACATCGGTACCAAATGGAGCTTGGAAGATTACATTATAAAAGCTCGCGAATCCATGGTCGCCAACTCCGAAGAATGGCGAAGCACCATAGACCGCTGTGGTCGCTGGGTAGATTTTGACCACCCTTATCGTACTATGAATAAAGATTTTATGGAGTCCGTCTGGTGGGCTTTCAAGAAATTATACGAAGCCGGCAAAATCTACGAAGGTCGTAAGGTTCTCATGTATGATACCAAATTCGCCACCCCCGTGTCAAAAGCCGAAGTCACCATGGACAATGACGCCTACCAGACCGTCACCGACCCTTCCGCCTACGTGAAATTCAAGGGCAAAGATTTTACTTTTCTCGCCTGGACTACTACACCTTGGACCTTAATGGCCAACCGCGCTCTCGCCGTTAATCCAGATATGAACTATATCGCTATTGAAGTTGATGGCGAAAAATACATTATCGCCGAGTCTCGTGCGGCGCAGGTTTTTGGATCTGATATAGTTGAACATGGACGGGTGACGGCCCTGGAGGGGGGCCCCCGCGAGCTTCAGCGAGTGGGGGAGGAGAAGGGCCGGCAGGACCCGTCCAAAATCAAAGGTAAAGATCTAGAAGGCCTGGAATACGAATCTCTAGATGGTACCAAATGTCAAGTTTTCGCTGCCGATTTTGTAGGGGAAGAAGAAGGCACCGGTATCGTCCATATCGCCCCCGCCTACGGTGAAGACGACTATGAACTCTATAAACAGCACGAAAAAGAAATCGGCTTCATAGATACTTTAGATGAAAACGGCTACTATATCAAAGAATACGCCGACAAACTTCACGAACTAGGCGTAAGAGATACCGACGAACATGGCATCCAAATTTGGGCGGCGAACAAATTCATCGCCAAATGCCTAGAAGAAAAGGGGATTGTCTACAAGATTGAATACATCCAACATGAATACCCATTCAATCCGCGGAGCAAAGAACGCATCATGTACCGCGCTTTCCCATCTTGGTTCTTCGATGTCGAAAACCAAAAAGAACTGATGCTGGCCGAGAACGAGAACATCAACTGGTTCCCAGACTATCTCAAGCACGGCCGCTTTGCCAAAAATATCGAAGCCGCTCCCGACTGGAATCTCTCAAGAGACCGCTTCTGGGCTACCGCTATGCCAGTCTGGAAGGGCGAAAAAACCGGTGCTATCAAAGTCTTTGGCTCGTATGAAGAGCTGAAAGAGTTTTCTGGTGTAGAACTAGAAGACTATCATCGACCGTGGGTAGATGAAGTGGAGTTTGATGCTTATGTAGATGAACATGGACGGGTGACGCGCATGGAGGGGGCCCCCCGCGAGCTTCAGCGAGTGGGGGAGGAGAATGCGCGGCAGGACCCGTCCAGTGATCATTTTACTCGTATTGAAAAGGTCCTAGACTGCTGGTTTGAATCCGGGTCTATGCCTTTTGCCCAGCTCCACTACCCATTTGAAAACAAGGAAAAATTTGAAAAAAATTACCCAGCTGATTTTATTGTAGAATACGTCGGTCAGGTTCGCGCTTGGTTCTACTATGTCCATACGGTTAATACCGCGCTAGCTGAAATTGGCGCTTTTGGCGACAAGGCCAAAAAGGGCCACAAAAACGCCTACAAAAACGTGATTACCACCGGTACTTTAGCTGGGAACGACGGCCGCAAAATGAGCAAATCTCTTGGCAACTACACTGATCCTAACGTCCTTATGGATCAATATTCTGCTGATGCTTACAGATTTTTACTACTATCCAGTCCTGTGATGTCTGGTGAAGATTTCGCTATGCTAGACAAAGATGTCTCCGATGTTAATCGCAAACTTGCCATGCTCTGGAACGTTTACGACTTCTTCACCACCTATGCCGAGATTGACGATATAGATAGTGACAATCTAAAAGACGTCAAGTCAACAAACCCCCTTGACATATGGATCGTTTCTCGTGTATATGAATTAAGAAGTCATATCACCGAGAACATGGAGAATTACAACCTCCCGGCTGCGCTAGAGACTGTCTTGCCGTTCATAGATGATTTATCCAACTGGTTCGTTCGCCGCTCCCGCCGCCGTTTCTCTAAAAGTGATGACGAAAAAGACAAAATGGCCGCCTACAGCACTCTCTACTATATATTAATATATACAGCGCATTTAATGGCTCCATTCACTCCGTTCTTAGCTGAAGAGCTCTATCAGAAACTCACTGGCGAGAATAAATCTATCCATCTAGAAATGTGGCCAGAAGCTGGCGAAATTAACCAAGAGGTTTTGGACAACATGTCTCGCACCCGCCAGATTATTACGGATGCTTTGAGCCTAAGAATGCAAAAATCCGACACTGAGGAACAAATCAAAGTCCGTCAGCCACTCTCAAGCCTCGTTTACCCAGGCGAAAAGCTAGATGATTTCTATGAGCAGACCATAAAAGACGAAGTCAACGTCAAAAAAGTTTCCAACGGCAAAGAGCTAAAACTAGATAAAACCTTAACCAAAGAACTAAGGGAAGAAGGCTACGCTCGCGATCTCATCCGCGCCATCCAATCAGCCCGCAAGCACGCCGGCCTCAATATGGACGACCATATCAAACTCTCCCTTTCCGTAGAAATCCCCAAAGCTCACTACGACTTGGTAAAAACCGAAGTATTAGCCGATACAATTGACGCCGGCAACTACTCCCACGATGAAATCGCTAAAATCGCCAAAAACAACATCACAATTTCACTAGAAAAGATATAGGTAAATTTGTGAGCATTTGACGAGCCCTAGTGATTTTTACAACATTTCCCCATCCGAAACGAGTAGTGTTTTAGATTTGCCTGAAAGGCAAGTCTGAAAACATGATCGAGGTGAGGATTGGGTGAAATGCTGTAAAAATTATCAAGGCGCGAAGTCAACCGCGAACAAATTTGCTTATATCTTTTCCTCTGTTATATTTGACATTTTTATCAATTTTAGCATAATCACTATTGACTTTTTCGTCCAAGTGTGCTATACTCAAATTAAGTTAGAAAACAAAACAAACATTCTAACAAACAAAATTACAACACAAAAACAAAAAGGAGCAAGCATGGCGGCAAACAAAAACAAAATATCAACTTTCAACCTTCCAGACGGAGACAAAGTAGTCGACTCGGAATGGAGAGACGACATCGATGTAGATTACGCCATCTACGGAGACGACGAAAAGCAAGAAGGTGAATACGTTAGCCCAGAGAAAGTAAGCAGAGAATCCATCAAAGAGATCAAAAGTTTCCAGGAAAAATTAGCCTTCAGAAGCTTGAAGAAATTTAGACAAAAAGAACAGCGCAAACTCGCTGTCATGGCCTAAAAAAGGAACCAAAATATGGAACTCGCACTTTATCGAATCGACCCCTTGTATTACAGTATCGTATACCACATTATATTATCTGTATTATGCGTGGTTTAACCGCCATCAAAGCCCAAAAGTCAATAAAAGAAAGGAGACCAATGTAAGACCAAAACAAAAAACCAAAAACTAGTCATATTTAAAAAACCGAACAGTATGTTCGGTTTTTTAACAGCTTGACTTTTTCGTTATGGTTATGGTAATCTTATAAGCAGAAAGGTAATACAATAACAAAATTTAAACCATGGAATCATATCTTGTCGACCAAGAGATCTTGGAGCAATTCGCAGATCATCTGCTCAGCGAAAAATATCCAGATCAGCCAGTTAGCAATCATGCTAACACCAAAAAAGAAATCATGAGGGCTTTCGACCACCAAGTCCTGAAGGACGTCCTCAGTAATCTCACCAAGGAGCAGGGTGCCGAGCTCAATTATTTATTAGACAAAACCGAAAATCCTGCCGCATTCGAAGATTTCTTCACTCGCCACGATATTGATTTATCAGCGATTCTCAAAAACACCATGGTTGTATTTAGAAACAATTTTCTAGGAGGGAACGGCAATGGGCAATCCTAACTCAATCACTTCCAATAGTTCGCTTGACAAACTCGCTGATTTTGTCGGCAATGGTTCCGAAAAAAACAACGATATTAAAGCTATAAACCAAGAACGCGGCAAGAGCACATTAAAAGGTACCGAACGTGCCAAAAGAATCGAAGAATTAAATAAGGAAATAGCCGAGGTCAAAGCTAAGCTGCTTGCTAATGGTGTCGATCCTAAAAAAATCGAAGAAATCGAAAAAAGAGCTCGTGCTGATGAGCATGCTATAAACAGCCAAAAGCCCGTCGAACCAGAACCCAAACCAGAACCCGAGCCCGAACTAGAGTCGGACACCGAGCCTGCACCCGTCGAACCAGAATACGAACCCACTGACGACGCTTACGACGATGAGCTCTACGACGATGAAGATAACTCAATCAATTTCCCAGAGGTAGCACCATCCGTCGTCGCTCAAAAAAGCCCCAAGAACAAAGGAATGAGACGGGCTATTACAGCCGCTATTATTGGTGTGGCTACGATTTTGGGCACCACTGCACTTGGCGGTCTCCTCCTAAATAGAAACAAAAAAGCCATGGCCAAAAATCCCACCGCCACTGAAGCCGTTGCTACCGATGACGGAGTTATAGTTATTCCAGTGGACTCCGAAGATATCCCCGATCAAGAAACTATCGAAGAAGCAGAGACTGTCGGTATCAAAGAAGGATACGGCGAAGAAGGCATGTGGTGTGCTGATAGCAAGCCAAACTCCGTCGCCTTTGCTGATTTCAAGAGTGTCATCAGTAAATTCGGGGGCAATGTCAAAGCTGCCGCTAAATACACTTGCGACAACGAAGTAGAAGCTAAGTCTGACTACATCGCAGGTCTAGACGCTATGCGTCCAGCTGCCTTCAAAGGTCTCAGCGAGTTGGAGATTAACGACAAGCTAGAGCATCTTTCCCCTGAGGAATTTAACAAAATCAGCCAAGAATTTAATAGTATTCTTGATAAAGCCGACAATGTCAAAGAGATTAGTCTTAATGGTAAATATAGCAACGCCTACATGGCCATCAAAGATGGCGGCAATCTAGTCGGCTCCAAAATCGCCAAGGACAAAAACCTTGCCATTAATCACGAAACCATGCAGCTCATTCAATGTACCACCAATGAAAAGGGTGCCAAAGCCTACCAACTTGAGTGGCATGATGAGAATGGTAAACTGATTGATAGTATTATTATCAAAGAGGCTTGCGCTCAAGTAGTAGAAAAAGAAGGTAGCAATCCGGCCAGGTTCAAAGGTCTCCCAGAAGTTACTGAGGTGTCCGTACAAGCCGAAGCTCCAGTCGTCGTCAACACCCCCACCGTCAATATAACCACTACTGTCGAACAAAAGAAAGAAGAAAAGAAAGTAGAGAAGAAAAAAACCACCCACAAAGACCAAGATAAAAAGAAAGATAAAGAAACCCCACCAACACCTCCGACCCCGCCACCAGATATTCCTCCAGTCGTCCCCCCGACACCGCCACCGGATGTCCCTCCAATTGTCCCTCCTAAAGACCACGAACAAAAGGACGAAGATAAAGAAAGAGAAAATGCTGGTGATAACGTCGATCAGCGCGATATAGACAACAACGTCACCCCACCCACCACCAAAGAAGAAGATCAGAGGAATGCTGATGAAATCGAAAAACAGCGCCAAGCCGAAGAGGCTGCCAGACAAGAAGCTGAGCGTGTTGCCGAAGAACAACGTCAGGCTGAGGAGGCTGCTAGACGAGAAGCAGAAAATCGTGAGGTAGCCGACGAAAGCAATGAAGAAGAGACGAGAGACGCTGATCAGGATAAAGAAAGAGCCGAAGACGAGGCTTCAAGAGAGCAAGAAGAAGCCGCCAAAGAAGAGCGCGAAAATCGGGAAGAACAAGAACGGCGAGAGGAAGCCCAAGAAGAAGCTAATGAAAAGGCGGAAGAAAATGAACAAGAGGCCGAATCTCATGCTGACGATACTGCAAGTGAACGCGCGGACGCCTTCAATAACGGAGACTTTTAATAAGGTAAAATAAAGGAAAGAAGATGAAGTTAAAAAATCTCAAAAAATCATTAATTGCATCCGTGGGCATCATTGCGGCACTAGCCGGCACAGCAGTCGCAACTATTAACAACGTAAACGCTTGGGGTCCCACCGACCGCCCTACTTACACCAACGAAAAACCCGCCGACTACGCTACGTTTAACTCTATCACTAATAATGTAGCCGTCGGCGACGAGCGTAATTTCGTCCGTATTAGGGAAGCCGGTACCGAAGATATTTTTACCGATGAAGTAGAAGTTATCCCGGGCCATGAGTACGAAGTTTACATCTATTATCACAACAACGCCGCCTCCGACACTAATGCTAGCGGTGTAGGTGTGGCTACCAATGTTCATGTGTCGTCCTTCTATCCCACTGTCGTCAATGTCGGTGATCGTGGCATGGTTAGTGGCATTATCGATTGGAGCTATGTCACTCCAGATGATCCCAATAACGCCAAAGAAGGTAGTGTCTGGGACGAAGCCTATGTTACTACTAATACCGACGGTACGGTTTTAAGATATAAAGTTGGCACGGCTATCATCCATAACAGCGGCGCTATCAATGGCTCTGTTCTTCCGGAAGATCTCTTTACTAAGGGCGGTACCCCCATCGGTTACAACAAACTCACTGGTACTTTGCCAGGCTGCGCCGAATATTCTGGTCACATCACCTACACTTTAGTTGCCGAAAAAACCGAAGTCACTTTAGATAAACAAGTATCCACTGACGGCGAAAACTGGTCCGATACTGTTACGGCTAAGCCAGGTGAATTTGTCACTTACAAGGTTAAATTCAAGAATACTGGCAATACCGACTTCACCAACGTCATCTTCAAAGACGTCCACGACGAAGATCTCCTACTTCGTGCCGGTTCAATCAAAGTTTACGATGTAGATAATACTGACGGCAAGACTATTGATGACATTCTAGATATCAGCGGTTACAACGTCGGCAACGTATTAAAGGGTGCTTTAGTCCAAATCACTTATCAAATGCAGGTAAGGGAAGGCACCTCCGCCTGTGGCAGAGATTTGCAAAACACCATCACTGCATCTTACAATTCCACCGAAAGCATAGATGATACTACTACAGTACACATTGATGAATGTACTACTCCTACTCCTGAAGATTGTAAAAATAATCCCAATCTCCCGGGCTGCAACACACCTACTCCAGAAGATTGCAACAACAATCCCAATCTCCCAGGTTGTAATTTACCGACTTCGATCCCCGAGACTGGTCCTCTCCAAATCGCTCTGGCCGTAATCGTCGTTTTGGGTATCGGTGCTGGCGGCTTCTACTTCTGGCGCACTCATCGTACCCTGAAGACCGTCGAGAGTGCCGTCTCTGGTCCTACCTCGATGAGCGGTAATGGCTCAGGTATAGCCTCGGAAGATACACGTAGTGAAGTTGCACCGCATGAAGACACTCCGTCTGATAGCACAGCTTCATCTGAGCCAGTCGAGCCAGCCGGCTTCTCTACGCCTGCTAAGTCAGAGAATCAGCCAGAGCCAGTAGTTCAATCTGAGCCAGAGGCTCCATCCGAATCGGATACCACTTCCGCCTCAGAGCCTGTAGCAAACTCCGAGTCTCCCGCCGAAGATTCCACTTCAGATTCTGACAAAAACGAAGGCTAATCAGAAAACTAGCACCAAAAGGTGCTAGTTTCTGCTTGTCCTTAGGTGTGTAAAAGTGTTGTAATTTTTACAACACTTTTTGTTTGACTTTTTTAGTAGTAGCGTGATACAATTAAATCGCAATACTTATATTAAATTACATTGAAACGGTTAATTTTATTGGTAAATAACTTTATAGAAGCTAATAATGGCGCCATGAGGAGTCTTAGTAAGTTTCTATAAAGGATAAACCGTTTATAGTAATTTTATATAAGTATTGCACCCTCGTGGTGCCATTTTTAATCTTGGTATTAATATGACCCATGAGGAT
>CAYOSV010000032.1:0-9163 GCA_964406725.1 uncultured Candidatus Saccharibacteria bacterium
ATCCTCGCATAACCTCATAATAGCATGAGCAAAATGAAAATGCAAGTGGGGTTTTTGGAGAAAATTTTGAAAATTCTAGAAAACTATAATGCCGCTTCGACTGCCGCCCATGCAGCATCGTCGTTCTTGGCTGGGATCACCACAGAGACCTGTGCACCCTCTCGCAAATGAAAATATGTCACCGAAGCGTAAAGAATTTGATATTCTCTACCTGCAACTTCCACGTAATATTTATCATCGTGCATTAGAAGCGTACCAATCACGGTCTTCCTCTCTACTGGCCCAATCTGCTTATACAAGAATTTGCCATCATCCGTAATCGTCAGCTTCAGAATATCGCCCTCCACCAACTTCGACTTAGAAGCGTAATTCGCTGGTACGGGATAGTTCTTGCCATCCGGACCAATCATAATTTGCCCATCAAAGATCCCCTCAATAATCTTACCTTCTGGAGCCGATACAATCGAATCCCTTGGCGCTGTAATCGCCTCTCCATCACCAATAATCGAAATCAAAAGCTCCTTAGCTGCCGACAAATTAGTCTCAGCCTCAGAAAGAAGACTTCGTAGCCGTTTTATTTGTTTTTCTGATATATCAGACATCACCTCGCATCCTGTCTATACAATATTTAATACCATAATATATCTATTCGGTTTCAAAGTCAAGTAAAATAGATCAAAAATTCTAAAAAAGTTTTCCACCACCATAACAGGTAAATCATAAAAACTGTTGTAAAAAATACATGAAACCCACCCCCCTGAAATTTTTAATCTGCCTTAAATAGTCCGGTATGACGAGCTCCATCATAAATCATTGTCGGAATACCTTTGACCCTGAGTTCATCTTCCACGATCTTGCGATTTTCCGCCATTTTGTTTGCGGTTTCCGGGTAATCTACAATTTTACGAATTTCCGCTATCCCCTTCTCATCAATTTCAGAATCTCTGAGCCAGGATTCTAGTTTTGCTACCGTTTCTTCGCGTGAATAGTAATTATTAAACGCCTCTTGATAATAAATTCCATCATGGTTCTTAGCCGTGAATATCTTATCAATTATTTGTGCTGCTAATCCAGATCGCACCTGCTCAGCTGCCAGCATATACTTCACGATAATCTCCGAATTAGCAAACTTAAATTTGCCATCCGCATCCTGAATCGCAAACGGCACCAAATGCACATCGTAATTATCGAAGAATCCAGCTTCCTTTTGATTACGATAGGACACCATACAGACCGAGCATCCCGGGTCAAATATGTCTACCGCAATAGGTTTATCCGCTCCAATACCAGGATTTACGGATACGTAATTAAAGTTATAGCTCGCAGCATCGTAAGTTTTGAATTTGTCCGGAATTGCTTCAAAGATTTCGCCCCATTCCGTAAACCAGCGCACCGTGCCTTCAATCGGGTTTTGTGGCTCCGATTCGTCAATTGAGCAAACTTCCGCCCCCATCGAACAGGCCGATGGTTTGGTTACATTGCAACTACCGAGCGCCCAGAGCGCAAGCAGTGACTTGATAGCCGTCAGAAACGCCCACACTGCTATAATTACGATGATAACCGACAAAATTTCAATTATCACCGACAAAGGTTTTACCCATTTCGGGTGCTTCACAATTACACGCGAAAGAATTGTGTTTTTCACATCATCCTTAAATCCAGTTTCGCATTTCTGAAGACGCACCTTTTTCCAAAGGCACCCCCAAGCTTTTTTAAACATTTTAAGATAAGCCTTCCCTACCTTCGGCTTAAAAATTGACACAATTGCCACAAACACCCCAATAATGGCCAAAATAATAAACGCTGCAATGCACACCATAATGAATATATTTTATCACAAAATTAAACGATTTTTGCCATAACTTTTTTGATTTTTTCAACATCCTCTGGCTGGTTATGAATCCCAAACGAAAACCTAATCAGAGGTGGTAAGCCTAGTGCATGATCAAGGTAATAGTGTACGCAGAAATATCCAGTCCTCGCCATAATATTCTCGCGAGACAGAGCATCACCGAGCAGATGCGAGTCTAATCCATCTACATAAAACGACATCGTCGGGTTCGGCTCCTTATTGATCAGATGCACCTTAGAGGAATCACTCAAAAATTCAAAAATTTCTTTCGTATTATTCTCTAAATTCTGCCAATCTTTTTTTGGTAAATGTTCTAGCCAATCAATCGCCGCTCCAAGCGCAATAATCTCTCCCCAAGCCTGCAGCCCAGATTCAAATCGAGTATAGCGATGCTCTTTATTCTCGGCAGACAAGACAAATTTCTCTTTCTCTACATCATCCACCATGCCACCCCCCAGCCACAAAGGTTCCAAATACTTGTCTAAATCATCTCGCCATACAATCACCCCAAGTGACGGTGCATACGTCTTGTGAGCCGAAAAACAAATCGCATCTACTTCTACCCCCTTCAAGATATCCGCAGAATGTGCCATTGCCTGCGCCGCATCAATAATCAAAATCCCGCCGGCCTTATGGACGGCTTTACAGAGCTCCTTAATATTAAGTAATTTCCGACCGTCAAAGTTTGAAGCACAGTTTACTACCACAATCGCTTTGTTAAAATCGTAATCCGAAATCTCAATCGAACCGTCCTCGTTTCTGATCATTACTTCGCGCGGTAGCCCAGTCCTTTTAGAAAAGGCTATCGACGCCAAAAACGGCGAATTATGCTCAATCTCCGAAGTCATAATCTTGTCAAAATGTTTTGCATCAATCTGCGACAAAATCAAATTAATCCCATAAGTGGTATTGAGTGTAAAAGATGTCGTATATTTGCGTGGCGACAATTTGAGAAACTTCAAAACTTTCTCTCTGGTTTCCTCCACCAGAGAATCTGTAATCTTCCCCCACTCATACTTTACTCGCTCACCACAAGAATTATGCTTGGTATAATATTTTTCTAATGTTTCTATCACTGACCGCGGCCTTAAAGATTGGCACGCCGCATCCAAGTATACCTCACCCTCACCTAAATAATCAAAATCATTCATACATATTATTATAGCACACGAAAAATCACCCCGCAGGGTGATTTTCCATCAACTAACTAACAATTATCATAAATTAAGCTAATTCTACAGTAGCGCCAGCCTCTTCCAAAGCCTTTTTCATGGATTCGGCCTCTTCCTTAGCAACCTTCTCCTTTACAGTAGCAGGAGCGCCATCTACGATAGCTTTTGCTTCACCAAGACCAAGTCCAGTAGCTTCCTTTACAGCCTTGATTACAGCGATCTTCTGAGCACCAGCGTCTTTCAATACGACGTCGTATTTAGACTTGCCTTCATCAGCAGCTGCGTCACCACCAGCAGCAGGACCAGCAGCAACTGCCACAGCGGCAGCAGCTGGCTCAATGCCATATTCATCTTTTAGAGTGTTTTTAAGTTCATTTACTTCAAGAACGGTAAGATTTACCAATTCTTCAGCTAATTTTTTAATATCTGTAGCCATGATAATCCTTTCCAAAATAGATTAATAATTTATTAATTGCTAATTTGCTTTTGCTTCAAGTCCGGAAATAATCCCAGGAAGTCCACCAGCAAGTCCAGATACAGAATCCGTAACTGGTGAAAGAAGCTGTGCCACCACCTGAGCGATAAGCTCGTTCTTGGTAGGCATAGCCGCAAGTGCTTTTACTTCGTCCTCGGACAAGGTATTTCCAGCGTCAGAAAAACCACCGACTAGCGCAAGAGCGCCATGAGTTTTTGCAAACTCTGCTAGAACTTTAGCTGGAGCTACTTCGTCGTCAGCTGATACCGCATAGAGAAGTTGACCAGTCAGCCCAGTCGTATCGGTATCTTTGTAAACGGCGATTTGTCCCATTGCTACCTTTACCAAGCGGTTTTTGACCACCTTGATCTTTACGCCAGCTTCTCTCGCAGCTTTACGTAGCTCTTGAATCTCAGCCACGGTCAAACCTTGATATTTGGCATAAACGGTAGTCTTAGCGCTCTCTAGAAGCTCAGTCAAATCAGCAACCAATTCATTCTTCTTTTCTTTACTAATTGCCATAAAAAGTCCTTTAGTTAAATTAAAGTTAAATTGGTTATTTTTTTGATAAAAATGTTAGCTAGTTGTTAAACATCGTCACCAAAACCCTAATAAGAATAATCCTCGGTGGCATAATTAAGTGTAAACACCGCCACTGTCTTTGGTAACTACTTTAATTATAGCACACTTTTAGAAAAAAGAAAAGCCTATCATCGCCAGTGCTGGAACGATAGTAGAACCAAATACTACTGATGATGCCACCAATATGAATACCGCTACAGAAAGTCTTTGTCCTAAAGGTTGGACCTTGCCAACTACAAAACAAATAGACAATAATATAGATGTTACTAATTTTAATCCAGTTCTGGGCGGGAATTACAACGGTGGTACGCTGACCAATAAGGCTACGTTCGGGCGCTGGTGGGGGAGTGAGGCCTATAATGGTGCTAGGCGGTATTACCTGGGTTACGATGGTAGCCTATATACCGGCCACTACGGCCGCCACGATGGGTACTATGTGCGCTGTGTCCAGGCTCCATAAGCTTATTCCAGTCTATAGCTTCTACAGCTACTGGAGGATAAAACCAATGATTAGCTATTCATGCCTACACGAAATAAACTGTACTACAGACCCTAACGCCGAAAAACCAATAATCATCGGCCAAAACAATTCATCTCCATTGAGGTTAGAAGACCCTATTGCTATGATTGCAAGGGTCAGTGCATAAGCTCCTGCTACCGCCGTCGCTACAATCGTGGCGGGTTTCATCATCATAGTAGCAAACCCAGCTAGCACCACACCAATAATTCCCCCTATCGCCATCGTCTGAATTTCGGTGCCAAAATATTGTGCTGTCATCAAAATCGTGAGTCCAAAAACAATCCCCGCGATACAGACTTTCTCCACCATAAAGCCCATCAGACCCAGAATCAGCCCGCCAAGAATCGGTAGCAACCCCTGCCAAAAATCACTTCCTGCTATATCCGGCAAATTGCTATTAATAATCGGCATCAAATAGCCAGTACCAATGTATCCCAAAAGAAACCAAATTATAAAAAACGCCACCCTTTTAATTTTGTATCCCACAAAAATCAAAGCCAGGCCAATCGCCCCAATCAGCCACATTTGCCATACTTCATAATGCGACAAATCCAACCTCGCATTTTTAAAATCTTCAATTACATTATCCATAACCTCATTATATCACAAAAAAGAGCCATCTATTTTATGGCTCTTTTTGTATCCTCGCTATTAGTTGTATAGGTTTTCAATCGCAATAGATGGTCCCATAGAAGTTGTCAGATATACAGACTTTACATAAGAACCTTTGAGCGATGCCGGCTTCTGAGCTTTGAGAGAGTCAAAGAAAGCCTCGGCGTTCTCAAGGAGCTTATCTGCGCCAAAAGAAACTTTCCCAAGACCGATGTGTACAATCGATTGCTTGTCCACACGGTATTCTACTTTACCAGCTTTAGCTTCTTTTACGGCTTTTTCTACGTCCATCGTCACGGTACCAGCCTTTGGATTTGGCATCAAACCTTTAGGACCAAGCAGTCTAGCAAATTTACCAAGCTTTGGCATGTACTGAGGGGTAGAGATCAAAACGTCAAATTCAATTTCGCCCTTCTCTAGTCTCTTCAAAAACTCTTCATCCTCAGCAATATCAGCACCGGCGGCTTTGGCAGCCTTTGCTACGTCTAGCGGTGCAAATACAGCCACGCGTACGGTCTTACCATTGCCATTAGGAAGTACCAAAGTGGTGCGGATGTTCTGGTCGGCTTGACGTGGATCCACGCCGAGTCTTACATGGGCTTCTAGCGATGCATCAAACTTCACCGGGCTAGTCTTAACTGCTAGCTCTACACCATCTTTCAAGGTGTAAATTTTACCCTTCTCAATCAATTTATGAACTTCCTGGTATTTTTTGCCTCTTCGTTCAATCAAAGGACGTGTCACCGGCTTTGCACCTTTTGGCTTCTCGGCCGCAGCCTTGTCGGCTTCGGCACGCTCTTTTTTGCGCTCCTGACGCTCTTCCTCGGCTTTTACCTCTTCAATATGTTTCTTAGACTTTTTACCAGATTTTGCAAAAGTCTCTTTTTCTTCAACTACTTCTTCGGTAGTCTCGACCACTGGGGTCTCATCAAATTCTTTAGCCTCATCTTCGGCCATAAAATATCCTTTCTGTGGTACAAACGGACAAATCCTCCCACATTTTACTTATAATAAACATATTATATCATATTTAAACAAAATTTAAAACACAATAAAAAGGGGCGGCACTAGACCGCCCCCAAGAAGAAAGGAGATAAATGAGAAAAACTGTCTATTAAAGAACGACTATCGAGCCAACGAAAACAACGAAGGGCGCTTATTGTCGATACGGTAGGCCGCATCTATCATCCATGATTTCATGGACGTGTAAGCGCAGCTGGTTTTCAATAAGAAATCTATTTCATCTAACTCTCTTTCGAGACTAGACATATCTTTTTCCTTTAGCCAGACCAGTGCCTCTTGCCTCTCTAATATTTCAAAAAACGATATAATTGGGTAGTCGCCCAATTTAGCTTTCGGAATTGCCCTCAGACTCAAACCTCTTTCCTTCATCAAACCTCTCAAAAACAGGTATTTGAACGGGAGAGTCCTGTAGTCCTCGGCTTTATGTTCCCACAAGGCTATACCCCTATTAACTAAAGCTTCATACCGTTTTTTCCTCTTTACCTCTTCTGTTATAAAAAATACTTGTGCCATAGTCACCCCCTCTGGTTGCATTGCGCACACTACTAGTACCTCTTATCATTATAGCACACTTGATTTAATATGTCAATGGTTGACAGATTTCACCTCTTAAAGTATAATAATATAAGTTACGCACTGATTTTTAATATTAGAACAATTTCAAAATCAGGACATGGGCCTGATTTTGAAATAATAATCAAAAGGAAAGGTAGAAAGGGAGATGTGCTCCCTTTCTAAGAGACATTTATGGCAGGAAAAACTGACAAAAAAGTTATCGGAAATCTAAAACTACGTATTCCTGGCGGCAAAGCTACTGCTGGTCCTCCGGTGGGTTCTACGCTTGGTCAGTGGGGGCTTAATATGATGGATTTTATCAATCCATTCAACGAAGCTACCAAAGAGTTTATGGGCAAAAACGTAATTGTCCACATTAAAGTTTATGATGATCGTAGCTTCGACTGGATCTGTCTTGGTCAGCCAGTTGACGATCTTATTCGTGAGGCTATCAAAATCCAGAAAGGCTCTGGTAAGCCAAACGTAGATAAGGTCGGCAAGATTACAAGAGCTCAGCTCGAAGAAATCGCCAATAAGAAAATGGAACAGCTCAATGCTATCGATCTAGATGGCGCCGTCAAAATCGTCGCCGGCACCGCCCGCTCTATGGGAGTCGAGGTAACCGATTGATAGCGGAAGGCTCTTTTTAAGAGCATAAATGAGACTTAGACCAGATTTGTTTGCGTAAAAATTACAACCTAACAACGAAAAAATGCCACAGCGTAAGCGAATAAAGGCATTTTTTCTTGACTTTATGTTGTAATTTTTACAGGCAAACAAGTCCAAGCTCTTAAAAAGAGCCTTTCGCTGTTAGTTTAGTTGTTTGACCTGTAAAGCATCAAGCTCTACCGGTGTTTCACGTCCGAACATCGACACCATCACCTTGAGCTTACCCTTAGCTGCATCAATCTCTGAAACAGTACCGTCAAAGCCCTTAAATGGCCCATCAGTGATGGATACCACTTCCCCAATCTCGTATTTCACGGAGAACTTCGGATCTTCCACGCCCATCCGCTTCTTGATCTTGGCGATTTCTTTTTCGGATACTGGAGTTGGCTGTGTGCCAGTACCGATAAAGCCGGTCACACCTGGAGTGTTACGGATGATATACCAAGTACCATCCGAGAGCTTCATATTTACCAGTACATAGCCCTGCAAAATCTTGCGATCTACTACTTTACGCTTGCCGTTTTTGATTTCAATTTGCTTTTCCTTTGGCACGATTGCTTCAAAGATTTTTCCGGACATCTCCACACTGCCTACCCGCTGATTAATTGAATAGGCCACTTTGTCCTCGTAGCCACTGTAGGTAGAAATAGCGTACCATGCTCTAGTGCCATCATATCTGTTTACTGCCATTTTTACTCCTTATTTTATAATTAAACTAAACAACCAAGTGAAGAATAAATCGAGTAGAGAGATGAATATTACAAACAAAGCTGTATAGATAAGAACCGCCAGCACCATCTTCCAAGTAGCTTTACGGTTTGGCCATCTTACCTGACGAATCTCATACCACGAATCACGTAAGTATCTGCCGAGCGCCACAAAAGGTCGAAACAATACAAAAACTTTCTTCCCTTCGGCTTCTTTTTTCTCGCGTTCTTTGCGCTTTGCTTCCTTTTCGGCGGCTTTCTTGGATTTTGCCGCTGCTTGCTTGGACTTTTTGTCCTCCAAAATCACCTTCTCCCGAGTAATCGGGGGCTCGTCAATATGTCCGGCGGGCTTGTCCTCTCTAGGTCCATCACTCGCTTTAATTCTAGTGATTTTGGCCATCGGAATTACCGTTTCTTCTCTTTAACTTCGTTACGTCCAAGATTTTTCTTGGTTTCCACAAAAAGCACGTGCTTCCTCAGAACTGGATCGTACTTCTTAAGCGAAAGCTTGTCTGGGGTATTCATGGTATTTTTCTTGGTATAATAAGCCCGTACCCCTGATTCTTCAGACACCAAACCCACTAGTTTTCTCTTCGTATTATTCTTCTTTGCCATAATTACATACTATCTTACCACAAAATCCATGAATTTTCAAGAGATTTTTACTTGAATTACTACCTCCTGTTTTGTAGTCTTTTACGAGGTTGACTTATTAATTAGTGTACGGTAGAATAGATTTAAGTTACTATGTTATTTGTCCTTCTTAGGGCAAATAATTTTTATATGGAATAATCCAAATAAAAGATTTATTTCTAAACCCATAGAACCCTCCTTTCTCCCCGCAAGTTTTTAAAGTGTTAACCCCGTGCTGTCCACCCTATCACACTCTGTTTCAAAATTCAACCCCCACCCCCCGCTTATGGTAATAGTATTGTCCTTTGATCTCACCCGTCATATCCTGAAGATAAGTTAAGTCTGTCACAGTCTTTTCTTCAC
>CAYOSV010000033.1:0-8968 GCA_964406725.1 uncultured Candidatus Saccharibacteria bacterium
CCAAAAGATGTCTCTTTTAGTTCTTAAAGTCTTGGCTTTTGAATTGGAATCTAAGGAAATTATTTTGTAAATTACAAAATTCTTATGTATTGTTTTTGATGGGTAGGGGGTTGAAATTTTGCTGCAGATATGCCTATAATATCCTATCTTAAAATAAAGGAGATTTATGGATCAAAATATAGCAAACAAAATCTACACGATTCGCGGGCAAAAAGTGATGCTGGATGCAGATTTAGCGGAAATATATGGATATGAAACTAGATATTTAAACCGGCAGGTAAAGAATAATAAAGAAAAATTTGAGGGGGAAGAATTTATGTTTCAGATAACCCAAGGTGAATTAGAAGAAATCTTGATGTGCAAAAATTGCACATCAAGTTTCAGAAATAACTTGATGTGCCAAAATGTCACATCAAGATTTGTTGACGATTTGAAGCCAAAAAACTTGACTTCAAGTTGGGGTGGCGTTAGAAAATTACCTTACGTTTTTACCGAACAAGGTATTTATATGCTAATGACGGTTTTAAAAGGCGAGCTTGCGGTAAAACAAAGTCGGACGCTAGTGATGGCTTTTAAAACCATGAAAGATTATGTTGCAGAAAATAAAATGCTGCTAGATACTAAAGAGAGTTTAGTAATTGGTTATAAAGTTTCCGAAAATGCCGAGAAAATCAAAAAGATTGACGCTAAAGTAAACAAGCTGGCTACGGAAATGAGCGAAGCAGTAAAAAGAACGGAAATCTCCCCGGTGTTTTTGGATTTTAATAAGACTGCGGAAACCAAAGAATTTTTACTATTTGAAGGAGAACCACTATTAGCCAAAGAAGCATACCTAGACATCTATAAACAAGCAAAGAAAAGTATTTATATTATAGACAATTATGTAAATATCAAAACTCTACATCTTCTTCAGATAGTAAAACAAAATCTGGAAATCACGATTTTTACAGATAATATGCGAAATTATTTAAGGCAGTCCGACCTAAAGGATTTCCAGAAAGAAAGGCCAGATTTAAAGGTAAAAATTATCAAAGCTGGTGGTAAAATACATGATAGATATATTATCCTAGATGAGAAATGTGTTTATCAAGCTGGAGGAAGTTCTAAAGATGCAGGATATAAAATGACAAGTATTCATGAGGTAATGGACGATTTTATCATTAAAGGTTTGCTTGAAAAGCTAAAAAGAATGAAAAATAATAAAGAGGTGATTTTGCGATAATAAACTATACGTTGAATTTGAATTCGACAATATCGCCGTCTTGCATGACGTAGGTTTTGCCTTCGGTACGGAGTTTGCCGGCGGCTTTAACTGCTTGTTCACCACCTAATTCTTTGAGGTCATCGTAATTGCAGATTTGAGCGGCGATAAAACCACGTTCAAAATCAGTATGGATAGTGCCGGCAGCTTCGGGTGCGGTGGCGCCTTTTTTGATGGTCCAAGCGCGACATTCTTTTTTGCCGGCAGTGAGAAACGATTGTAGCCCTAGTGTCTTATAAGCGGCTTTGATAAGTTCGCCTAGTGCGTCATCTTTTATATTATAACTTTCTAGAAATTCCTTTCTTTCTTCTCGACTCATACCGGACATTTCTTCTTCTAATTTGGCGTTGACAAAAATAGCTTCGTTTGGAGCGACAAGAGCCTTTAAGTTTTCTTGTAAATCTTTATCGGTGAGACCTTGCTCATCTACATTAAACATATAGATGACGGGTTTGTCGGTGAGAAATGGTATGTTTTCGTCCCCGGGATCCTTTTTTCTTTTGGCGGCGATTTTTGCTTTGGTTTCTTCGTCCGCTAGTTGTAATTCTAAATTTATAATATCAATGTCGTCTTTGGCCTGTCTAATAATATCTTCTTCGGGTTTTTGGTCGGCGCGGACGATGTCGTCATTGATAAAAGCTCGGACGACATGGCAGATGGCTTGGCATTCGCGGATGTGGGCGAGGAATTTGTTGCCGAGGCCTTCGCCTTTGCTTGCTCCTGCGACTAGCCCTGCAATATCCACAAATTCTACCGTGGCCGGGACGACTTTATCCGTCTCGTACATTTTGGCAAGGATATCTAGTCTTTCGTCTGGAACAGGGACGATACCAACATTAGGTTCGATGGTAGCAAAAGGATAGTTGGCGGCGAGAGCGCCAGCGTTTGTAAGAGCGTTAAACAAGGTGGATTTGCCAACGTTAGGCAATCCCACGATTCCGATCTTTAAATTCATAACCAACCTGTGATATCTGTTATTATAGGTACAATTATAACATATTTTGTTATGAAGAATTACTGGAATAAATGTGTAATTTTGCAAATAATTTCATCCCACAGGGTGATGCGAGAACATCCCATCAAATTACACATTTCGTTCTGAGAATATCGGCATTCACAAGATATTCCGCAGTCTTCGACAATTATGTTTTGAGAAACTAAGTAAAAAGCCAAAGACAATAGCACAATTGCGCTTAAAATGATAAGAGCTATTTTGATTTTTTTATTCATATTTTAATTATATCATCTTTTGAATGGCAAGGTAGGAAATAGGTTGGTTTAGAAATTTAAGATTCCAATTTTTAGATTCATGTCTGTTATTATACCATATTTTGGGGTATAATTATTTGGTTTTGTGGAAGAAGTTCCAGCCGATGAATTCGATGATGGCGGCGATGAGACTAATATAGTGTATAATGGGGGTATGAGAAAGAAGAATTATAAGATATTCTTTGTGGTCTGCTCGGTGATTTTGATGCTGGGGGTGGTGGCGGTATGGTTGAATTTTGGCGTAATTAAAGATGTTTTGGTGGGGATGGGGTATCGGCCAACTTCTGAAATGGTGGAAATTCGGGAAGCTTTGAAGCTGACTGGGACGGGTGCAAGGATTTTTAATGCTTCGATGCCGGTTTTGCAAGAAAAACAAGAATTTAATTCCAATTGTCGGGAGGTGGAGAATGAATCGGCGATACTGGGGTGCTATCGGGATGAGCGGATTTTTGTTTATAATATCGTGGATGAGGAACTGCCGGGGATACGAGAGCTGACGGCGGCGCATGAACTACTTCATGCGGTGTATAGTCGGATGAATAGTGAAGATAAGGACAAGTGGCGAAATGATTTGATCGCTGTGTATCAGGAGAATCAAGGTATTTTGGGTGAAGAGATCGATCTTTATGATGATTCGGAGAAACAGGAGGAACTGTATGTGAGAGTGGGGACGGAGATTGCTGATTTGCCGGATGGGCTTGAGAAACATTATGCGGAGATTTTTGAGGACCAGGATAAAATTGCGGGGTACTATAATAGTTATATTAAGGTTTTTCGGGAGATTGAGGCGAAGTTGGAGGATTTGTATGGTAAGATTACGGGATTGGATGAAAAAATTGTGGCAAAGACTTCGGAATATGAGGCTAGTTTGGAGGCCTTGAATGGTGAGATTGCTGAATTCAATAACTGTGCGGCGACGGCGAATTGTTTTTCTTCGGTATATGTGTTTAATAGGAGAAGGGCGGAACTTTTGGGGAAGAAAGAGGCGCTGGATGGGCTTTATGATGAAATTTCGGCGCTGATTGACCAGTATAATGAGTTGATAGAAGAATACAATGAGTACGCCCTACATGGGCAGACTTTGAATATGGCGATTAATTCATCTGAAAAGGTGGAAGGAATTTAGGCTGAACGAGAGATTTTGGCGTCTCCTATTTCGGTAGCTTTTTGTTTGGCGGTTTTTAGGAGTTTTTCGTTTTGGTGGATTTTGATGAGGTTTTTTAGGCCCCAGATTTCTATACACAAGAAGTAGACGATGGCGGTGGAAGTGAGAGCGAGAAGGGTGATTTTTCTGGTGGTTTCGTTGAAGGCTGGGGTGGAAGTTTCGGGAACTTCAACGTCTTCGGAAATGGGTGACGCTTTTGTTTCGGTTGGTTCGGGTTTGGTGGTGTTTGGGTCGTCAGGAATTATTTCGGTAGTTTCGGCTGTCGGGGTTTCGGCGGGGGCTTCTACGGGGGCGTCTGCTTGAGCTGGTATGGAAGTTGTGGATTTTGCCCTTGGGGTGCTGGTGTAATTAGTGGTGGCTGGTGGGATGACTGTGGTGGTAACTTCTGTGATGACGACAGTGGTTGGTGCGGTGGTGACGGGTTCTTCAACAGGAGTATTGGCTGGTTCATTGATGATGCCGTCCCATTCGTCGCCAGTTATTTCGGTTGTTTCACTAGGTGTTTCTGTAGTTTCTGTGGTTGTTTCGGCTGGGGTGGGAGCTTGTGGGGTTTCTTCGGCAAAAACTGGCGTGACAAAAGAAGCAATGGTAGCCACAGAGCTAACCAAAATAAGAGTAAAGAATAATTTGACTATTTTTCTCATTATTTTCTATTATATCATGGTTTGCATAAACCAGCAAGAGGTGGTATAATAACAGATAGTGAAAATACTAAAGTGGAGAAGAATTGCGGTAGTTTTGGTGGCGCTGGGGCTTACGGCGGTGTGGTTGATAGTAAATCCGGCGAGCTATGAGAAGGTTTTTGTGCCAGAAAATACAGGGGCGGAAGCTGGGGCATCAGATGGCGATGGGGGTGCGGCATGTACAGAGGAGAGTTTGAAAAATGAGACTTGCTATGATAAAGCAGATGAGAATTTGGCGATTAATGTGTTGGAACTTCTGGAAGTGAAGGGGCGGGCGCCAAAAACGGGGTATTCTAGAGAGGAATTTTATAAAAATTGGCCGACGGTAGATGGGTGTTCGCTTCGGCAAAGGATAATTAAGCGAGAGTTCGGGGAGACGGCAGTCTTAGACGAGTGCAATGTGGTGGCGGGGGAGTTTGACGAACCTTATACTGGGGAGCATTTGAAATTTAATTCAAAAGAGGAAATATCAAAGGGTGTACAGATAGATCATGTGGTGGCGCTGTCGGATGCGTGGCAGAAGGGGGCGCAGTATATGTCCAAAGAGACGCGTTATGAAATGGCGACGGACCCGCTTAATCTCTTGGCGGTGGATGCGAAAGCAAATCAGGGAAAGTCGGATGGGGATGCGGCGACGTGGTTACCCAAAAACAAGAAATTTCGCTGTCAGTACGTGGCGAGGCAAGTGTCGGTGAAGCGGAAGTATGCGCTCTGGGTGACGGAGGCGGAGAAAACCGCGATTCATGATATTCTACTGACGTGTCCGTTGCAACATATCACAAAATAATACTTTTCGGACACGGGTTCCTCGCTCCCGTCGTCACGGGGCTCGGCCCCTCATCCTCGGTTGACCTTCGGTCATTCGCGTCCCAAGGGGCGAGCGTAACCTCCGGAAGGTCCTCAAAGTATTATTTTTGTGATATACTACTGATATGAAGAAATATATATGGCTCGCGGTTTTTGGGGGGATTATATTGATGGTGGGGGCGTTTTTACTTGGGAGGTATGCTTTGCCGGATAGGAGTTTGCCAAGTTTACCAAAGCCGGAACTATCTAGTGGACAAAGAGGGGAGCTTGGGATTGATAAAAATATCAATGAAACGACAATTGATCAGTATTTAGGTAGGTCTGATGCGGTATATCGGGATATGCGGATGCTGAAGGATCCTGGGAACTACGAGGCGATCGGGGGAGATTCATATTTGTCGGGATTTGTGAACGGGTTTGAGGTGGTGCCGTTACCGTATATTGTGAATGTAGAAGGTTTGTCAGAGGCGGTGGGGGAGACTTATACTGGGAAGACTTTGTTTACACTGAATAACGGGATTTATACGCCGAATTATAAGGAGTCGATGGCGGTGATTGAAGCGTTATTTCCGAAAGACAAGGTGATTTTCTTGATGTGCGGGGGCGGAGGATATGCCGGGATGATGAAAGATCTATTGGTGGCGCTGGGCTGGGACGCGAATAAAATTTATGATGTGGGGGGATATTGGTACTATGATGGGCCTAATAAGGTGGAGGTGAAGCGAGTGAATGCGGATGGTAAGACCGTGTATGATTTTTATAAGGTGCCGTATCATGATATTAACCTCTATACTTTGACGGAGAATAAATAGTGGGGAAGAAACGTATAAGCGACAAGAGAAAAGCCTCGGCAAAGGTGCCGACGGTGGCGCAGAGGATGTCGGGGTTGAAGGTCTGGCAGCTTCTTGCCGGGCTTCTCTTGGTGGTAGGTGGGACGACGGTGTTTATCGTGCTGGTGAGTGGGATGTTTGACAATTCAAAGGCAACGCTGGATGCGGAATATTCTTGTTCTGAAAATTGTGATGGGGAATATATGGATTTGGATGCTTCTGAATACGAAAAAAAGGTGGCAGAAAAGAAATCTTTTGTGGTGTTTATTGATCAAGGTGGATGTACGACGGCAGATAGATTGAGGGGATTTGTAAAAGACTATGCTTCGTCGCACGGGTTCAAGGTATACCGAATGATGTTTGAGGAAATGAAAAAGACATCTTTACACGATTTTGTCAAATACTATCCGTCGGTGGCGGTGATATCGCGAGGTAAGGTGGTGGGGTATCTACGAGCGGATGCGGATGAGGATTCGGATGCGTATAATAATTATGATGCATTTTTGACGTGGATGCAAAAATATTTGAAATAAGTTGATTTTTGTGCTAGAGTGGTATTAACAAGTTGTTTTGGTGGGCCTGCTTGGTGGATAATAATAAACATAAGCGAGGTAAATATGAACGACAAAGTTAAAACATTCGAGAAACGGCAAATCCGATCGGTTTGGGATGACGAAAAAGAGGAATGGTATTTTTCGGTGGTGGATGTGGTGGGAGCGTTGACGGAGCAGGTTGACTATAGAGCTGCTACTAAATATTGGAATAAAGTTCAGACTAGATTAGTGGCTGAAGGTGGCCAACTGTCGTCAAAATGTCGACAGTTGAAACTAAAGGCAAAAGATGGAAAAATGCGTCTAGCTGATGTTGCTACCACGGAGCAGCTTTTACGTATCATCCAGTCTATACCTTCTAAAAAAGCGGAGCCGTTTAAACTTTGGTTGGCGAAGGTGGGTAATGAGAGGATTAATGAAACGATTGATCCGGAACTGGCGATGGAGCGTGCGATGGAAACTTATCTTAAGAAGGGGTATAGCGAGGATTGGATACGGCAGAGGTTGATGTCTATCAAGATTCGCAATAATCTGACGGATGAGTGGAGAAAAAGAGGTGTGAAAAAAGGTATAGAATATGCGATACTCACGGATGAAATCTCTAAGGCTTGGTCTGGGATGACTACTAAAGAGTATAAGAACTTTAAGGGACTCAAGAAAGAAAATTTGCGTGATAATATGAGTGATATGGAGTTGGTTCTCACTATGCTATCTGAGGCTACTGCTACGGAGATGGAGAAGAAAAATAATCCGAAGACTCTAGAGGAGCATAAGGTTGCGGCGAAATCTGGTGGGGAGGTGGCAGGAGTGGCGAGAAAAGCCGTGGAAGAAAAAACAGGAAAAAAGGTGATTACCTCTGACAATGCGGAGAGGTTGAATCCGATGAAAGATTTGCTGGAATTAGAATAAGAATGAGTCGGTGGCAAAATGTAATTAACTGTTTACAAAATGTGGATAGTTAAAAAAAGAACCGGTTGGGGCCGGTTCTTTTTGTGCTTTTTACTGAGGGTTAGTCGGTTTCCTTAGCGGATTTACGTTTCTTGACATAAATAATAATACCAAGAATGATGCCAAGTACCACGACTAATACTACTACCATCAACCAAATTGGGCAGACGAAGATGGTCTTTTCTAGCACAGATTCTTCAGAAAAGATCTTTACTACTTGCTTGGCTTTGAAGATGCCTACAGCTGGGAGGTCACAGGTCTGGACGTGGTAGCGTTCAGTATCAGGGAGGACGGTGCTGGACTCGGCTTTTTCTTCATTGGTACAAATTTCCTCATCAGAGCCCATCGGCCAGACTTGGAGAGTATAGGTAGCATCAGTATAAATATTGCCATCATTACGCACCATAGAAGTAGCTTCCAACCTATTATTAGTAAGCATGGTTGGCATATCATTACTCTTGATGGCGCCCTTCTCTATGGTTTCGCCAGCGACATTAGCGATGATGGCGGAGGCGATTTGATATTTGCTAGTAACGCTAGCTCCTTCCGTGTCGTTAGAGGAGTCATCAAGGTCTTTATAGACTAAGATGGATGCGTACTGTGCTCCGGCTGGAGCATCCTTTGGTACTTTGATGGTAAAATTAAGGACCTCTGTGTTATTAGGTGTTACTGTACCGGTCTCTCTCTCAAGGCTAATCCATTTCATTATGAGATTGCGGTTGGTAGTTTCGGTTACATCTACTACACCATAATCATCTTTGCTGTTCCCATCCTGTCTTCTGTTGTATGACCCTATCTCAGCTTTGTAATACAAATCCTCTGTAGCCTTGGCATTATTGGAGATACTGATACTGCCGCTATAAGTCTCCCCCGGAATCAGTACAATCTTCTGAGTCATGGGAGAGACGAAGATGCTAGCTGTACCGGTATTTTCTTCCGCATAAGCACTATTAGTGTTGATATTATCTATTACTACCCAGCCTAATCCTAGTGTTAGGATGGCAAGTAGGGTAAGGAGTTTGGCTTTTAATCTTGTTTTCATTTCTGGTCATTTCCTTTCTTCTATTATTGTTATTACTTTTTATCACTACTCTCGCAACTAAATCCTTTGGTCTTATAAAGAGTGGAGAGTACTTTGGTGGTATAACTATCTAAGTTAGTCTCGGATGTGTCTATCAAAAAAATCTTAGCAGTCTTACTGTCTAGTTGTTTATAGTCTGAGTAGAGGCTGATTTTGACTTCATTGCCACTGACGGAAAAATTGGGAGAAAAAACGTCCATGCTCCTACCAGCATCTTGGATATATTTGCCATAACCGGCATAAAGCGTAGCATGGGTATTCTTGGCTACATCCGGATCTTGGTAGGTGGCAGTAGCATTGTAGGCAATATTATCAATCTTGTTGTTCTTGAATAAGACTTTGATAGCCTGGTCTGCAGTATCAGCGGTGCTTA
>CAYOSV010000034.1:0-8950 GCA_964406725.1 uncultured Candidatus Saccharibacteria bacterium
CATCATCAATAGCATTTGGTTCTATTATAGTTCCAGCACTGGCGATGGCGTAGTTATACCAGACGGTGTCGTCACTATATAGTCGTTTGAGTTAGAGCGGAAGTAGGTTCTTTAGATTTGGGTGAAAATATGCTATAATATCTATATGCCCGAGTGGTGAAATTGGTATACACGTATGCCTTAGGAGCATATGCCTTACGGTGTGCAGGTTCAAGTCCTGTCTCGGGCACCACACGCTTGACAGACGTACTCAAAAAGCAGCACTTGGTCGCCTTCGGCGAGCAAGTCCTGTTCCAAAGCGCCACACTATTTTGAAGAGCATGATGACTAATGATAATTTGAAATCGTTTGCGATTGTAAGTAGGAGAGACACAGATTCAGAGGGCGTGGCGAAGAAAATTCGCGAGCGGCTCCAGTCTCTAAACTACACAGAAGATCTGGACACCCCAGACGAAGTAATCGTAGTGGGTGGTGACGGTTCTTTTTTGTATGCCGTCCACAAGTATACTGATATTTTGGAAAAGACCGTATTTATCGGCGTGCATACCGGCACGCTGGGATTTTTTATGGACTACAAGGATACAGAGCTTGATGAGTTTATTGCCGATATTACTCCGGGGGATTTACCAATTGAAGAATACCCGGTTCTAGAAATTCGGGCTGGCGATGAAACCCATTATGCGATCAATGAGATGCGCTTAGAAAATATTTTTAGGACCCAGACTGTTAGTGTCTATCTGGACAACGAGAAGTTTGAAGATTTCCGGGGGACGGGACTTTTAATCTCTACCCAGCTCGGAAGTACCGCCTACAATCGTTCACTGGGTGGCGCGGTAATCCAAAAAGGTCTGCCGGCGCTAGAACTCACCGAGATTGCCGGGATTCATCACCGGGCGTATCGCTCGCTAGGAACGTCTTTTGTAGTCTCGGACAAAACCGTGATTACGCTTGAATCGGATAGTTTTGACAAGGCTAAGCTAGGATTTGACACAGAAATTATGTCGCTTGACACCGCCAGCTCTATCACAGTGCGGGTGTCCGATTCTAAGAAGCTAAAGATTATGCGTGGCAAAAAAATCCCGTATTTTGAGAGAATCAGGCAACTATTCTAAACTAACCGACATACAAAGCCCCGATGTGATTTAGGAAGGTCCTGGTTCAGTTGGCAGATTTTTTATTTTTGACAAAATGTGTTATAATATAGTAAGTGTGTTTAGGGCCGTTTTGATTTTAGAAAGGGGGGAAATATGGAACTAAATCTCATTGAACTTTACAAGATACTTGCTGATAATCCAGAGGGGTTTAAGTCGGTAATGAAAAACATTTACGGGGGCGAACTTCTGAGGCTTCGCGAATCACTCAAAGAAACTGCATCTTTTATAAGCGAGGAGAATGGGGTGGACGCTACTCGTGACCGGTTTATCAAAAAAGAACTGGAAGACCTATCGTACAAATTTAGCAGAGCAACGGTATTGTTGTCGTTTTTTCGCTATGTCGCGCTAATAGACAACGCAATAGGTAAATACGCCTGTGAAGACGTCAGGGTTCGACTAAATCATCTTGCAGACTTAATCAATGAGAGTCTGGAAAGTTTTTGTGCTACTATAAACGGTAATTCCGACAATTTCAATAGTAAAGTATACAATATGGATGTATTTTTTGAAATGCGCGAAAATGTTCTCTTTACGCTACGTAATATTGATGCTACGCTGGAGGCGATGGACAAAAGATTTAACGAATAAATGTGAGTAAGTATCTTGATTCAAAAAGGCTGCCAGAGGCAGCCTTTGCTTTTTTGAAAGAGCTATTAGGGGTGTTATTTGGTGCCGAAGATACGATCGCCGGCATCGCCGAGGCCGGGAACGATGTAACCGTCCTTGTTTAACCCCCTGTCAAGATGGGCAATAAAAAGCTCCACGTCGGGGTGCTTCTCCTGCATCAGCTCAACCCCTTCTGGTGCGCCGATAATGCCCATGAAGTGGATTGTCTTGCAGCCGATTTTCTTGAGCTCGGACACCGTAAAATCAGCCGAGCCGCCGGTAGCGAGCATGGGATCTAGCACAAACACCTCACGGTTTTCTATATCCTTGGGCATTTTCCAGAAATACTTCTGCGGTTTCAAAGTTTTTTCGTCGCGGAAGATGCCGCAAAAACCGGTACGAGCCTGTGGCACGATATCTTTCATCGGCTGTTCCATAGCCAGCCCCGCCCTTAGGATAGGAACCAGAACTTGCTTTTTGCCCGCGATTTTTTTGCCCATGGTCTGGCAGATTGGCGTGGTGACTTCTGTGTCTTTGAGTTTCAACCTAGAAAAGGCGTCAAACGCCATTAGTTTGGTAACTTCTTCCACCAGTTTCCGAAACACTGAACTCGGAGTGGAAATGTCGCGCATGATCGAAATCTTAGTTTCAATTAAGGCGTGACCGTTATAAATGTGGGTTGTCGGCGCCAATTCTACCTCACGGTATTTGACAATCAACGCATTTTCCTTTTCCAAATAATTATCCATTTTTGCCCCCTTTCTCTTAAAGAACTGACTTTTAGTGAAAAAATACTAAAATACTGCTTTTAATTATACCATGTTTTTGATAATTTTACAAGATGACAAATGTAAGAGGATTTTTTATCTGTCTCTCGTGAACCATTGATTTCGCACCAGGAAGATTTTTCGAATTTTTTAACAAAAATTTTTGCGTCTCACGCCGGATGGGGGTCTCGCTGCAAAAATTTTCTAAAATTCTCAAAATCTTCTTGGGCTCATCAACAAGTTCGCTTGAGACAGATAAAAAATCCTACAACGTTTGTTTGCAATCTCACCCGTCATATCCTGAAGATAAGTTAAGTCTGTCACAGTCTTTTCTTCACTAACGCATCGCACATAGACCCCAACGTGGCGGTAGTAGTTGCGGGTATATAGGCTACTACCATTGTAACCCAGGTAGTACCGTCTCGCGCCATTATATGCCGTAGAGCCCCACCAGTACCCGTGCGTAGCCTCATTGCCCAGCGTACCATTGGTGTAATACCCGCCCAGAACTAGGGAAAAGCTAGCTGTATCTCTATTCGCATCAATTTGTTTTGTCGTTGGCAACGTCCATCCTTTGGGACAAAGACTTTCTGTAGCGGTATTCATATTGGTGGCATCATCAGTAGTATTTGGTTCTACTATCGTTCCAGCACTGGCGATGGCGTAGTTGTAATGCTAATAGCCTATAGCTTCTACAGCTACTGGGGGATAAAGGAACTATAAGAACATCCCCATAAACAATGGATAATATTCTATTTTGTCCGAGTTTTCGAAAGGCGTGGTGTCTTTTTCTAATTTTATGTATCTGTTGACTGTTTTGTAATTATCTATTATGGAATTTAGAGATTTTGCCTGAGTATGTTTGCCAGATTTAACTTCCATAGCGGTCACTACGCCATCCAAGTTTAAAACGAAATCAATCTCTAGACTGCCCCGTTTTTCAAAATATGTTAAGTCGTGACCATGCGAGGCAAGCTCACTAGCTACAACATTTTCAGTAATACCACCTTCGTTTATCATGTCGTCGCCCTTTAAAATTTCCTTGGTTGCTCCGGCTTCCAGCATCGAGACCAGTAATCCGGTATCGCGCATGTAGACTTTGTAGGAACTAAGCTGTCTATTGGCATCTAGAGGTGCAGCCGGCTCGCTCAAATTGTAGCAAAAATTAACAATTCCAGCATCTTTGAGCCAAGCGAGAGCTGAGCCGTATTTGCGCTCGCTAGAGGCGACATCACTCGAATCAATATCTGACCACATAAATTTTTTATTTTTCTTGGCTAGTTGCACGGGTATACTGTCAAAAGTTTTGAGAATCTTTTGTTTGTCAGGAGTAGAAGCATATTTTAATACATCATTTTTATAATTATCGATTAAGGCTCTCTGGGTTTCTCTTGCGTCATTTAGGCTATTATTTCTTAGATAAGAATTTAAAACCGCCGGCATGCCACCAAGTATAATATACATTTTGAATAGTTCAAACATTTTATCGGATATAGCACTCGGTAAAGTACTTTTTTCAATAAAGCTCGTGTGTGCTGCGCCTATCACCTCAGCGCTTACGCCCATCGCCCATAAAAACTCCTCGAAATCTAGGGGATACAATTCTATTGGACGTTCATACCCAACAGGATATGATGACACGTCTTTATAGTAGAGGCTAAGCAAAGAACCAGAGGCAATTACATCTATAGTGCCATCTATGGCAAAAGTCTTGAGAGCAGTTCTAGCATTTGGACAGGCGCCAATTTCGTCTAAGAATAGAAATGTTTTACCTTTTTCTATTTTTGTATTAGGAAAATTCACTTCTAAGTTTAATTTGAGTGTGCCAAAATCCAGATCCCCGGCAAAAATATCCTTCATGCTGGGCATAAGTTCAAAATTAATGTAAATATAATTCTCATAGTTTTCTTTGGCGAATTGTTCTACAATAAATGTCTTTCCTACCTGTCTGGCACCCTTAATTAAAAGGCATGGTTTATTTTTTTCTTCTTTCCAGGCGAGCAATTTTTGCATAATTTTTCGCTTAAACATAGTGGTGTCCTTTTTAGCTTACGTCTATTATAACAAATAACAGAGATAGATGCAAGTTTTTACAGGCACTTTTGGCAAGAAAATGCAGATTTTTACAGGCACTTTTGATAAAAAAATGCAGGTTTTTACAGGCACTGTAGTTTTTTAAAAAGTTTTTTGAAAAAACTTATGACTTTTTGAAATGTGTATGATATAATCGTAAGCAGGATGGGTAAGGTTGCGAAATATTTGAATCAATTGACTATAGGAAATGTTTTTGATTCGCCGGATGTCCTAGAAGCGTATGCGACGGATTGTTCGGTGTTAAAAATCAAACCAAAGTTGGTGGCGTTTCCAGAATCGACTGAGGATGTTCGCAAAATTATGCGTTTTTGTTATCAGCTGGCGCTTAAAGGCATCAAAATTCCAGTAACAGTGCGTGGCTCTGGCTTGGATGAAATGGGCGCAGATCTTACCAATGGACTTTTGATTTCTACGGAAAAGTTGAATAGATTACTTGAGGCCGATAAGCGTGAGAGATTGGTGCGTGTGCAAGCTGGTATAACTTTGAAGGAGCTGAATACTGCGCTTCTAGTGAACGGTTTGACCGTGCCGGTCGGGGGGCATGATAATGATACCATTGGCGGGCTGATTTCTAATTGCCCGAGCGATAAATATGCTGGTAAATACGGTGGTATTATGAGCTACGTGGAGAGACTTGAAGTGGTTTTGCCAAATGGAGACATCTTACAAACCAATCGCCAAAGCGCAAGAGCGATTGGCAGAAAAGCCAAAGAAAAGGGGCTTGAGAGTACGATTTATAAGAAGATCTATGAATTAATTAAGGCCAACAAGAAAACTATTGATGAAGTTTGTAAGGTGAGTACTGGGTCTGCCGGTTATCCCACGATTAGTCAGGTTAGGCGTGGCAATACGATGGACTTGGCACCGTTATTCTTTGGTGCGCAGGGGACGTTGGGCATGATTTCGGAAGTAATTATTAGAGCAGTACCGCTTAAAACTCAAACTAGGCGGGTGTTGGCAACCTTTGAAGATTTTGATATTGCGCAGAAATTCCTTGATCTTGCCAACTCATTGAAGCCAAAAGAGTTGAATATTTATGATGTAAGAGTGATTAAGACTGCTGAGGCTTCTGGTAAGAGGCTAAGCGAAGTGACGAAGAATTTGAACAAGGGCTATGTAGTGTTTGCGAAGTTTGACGACCGGACGGGAAGTAGCCTCAAGAAGATTGCTAGCATCAAAAAAGTTTTACCAAAATCTTCAGAACTAATTATAGAATCGTCAAAAAACACAGCCAAGCTGGATGAGTTTGAAAATTCGCTGATTTCGTTTTTGAATAGCACTAGGACAGGGGAGAGAGTGCCGATTTTGACCGATTTTTATATGCCGGCGAGCGGGCTGGGGAATTTTGTTAATGACCTAAAGGTACTAGAGAAGAGCTTAAAGCTGGACCTTGCGATTTTTGGTTCTTATTCGTCTTCAAACTATAGCTTGAGACCAAAATTCAAAATAGACGACAAAGATTTCAATAGAAAAGCCGTGGCGTTTTTGAGAACTGGATCGTATATCATTAACCGAGGCGGGGGTTCCGTCACTGGTGGTATGCCGGAAGGTAGAGTAAAAGCTCTGGTAACTAACGATGGGATGGATGCTAACGAAAAGAAGATTTATGCATCGGTAAAAAAGATTTTTGATCCAAAAGATTTAATGAATCCGGCGATTAAGCTTGGGACCGATCCTCGATTTACGATTACGCATTTTCGGACTACCGGTTCGTCTAGAGTTGTGGTATAATTTAAAGTAAATTTATAGAGGAGTTTGAAATGAAAACCAGTTCCAAGAAGCTTTCTGATACGCGGATAGAAATTACCGTGACTTTAGACAAAAAAGATTTGGAGGCGGCCGAAAAGAAGGCGCTAAAGAAACTTGCGGCGGAAGTCCGTGTGGAAGGCTTTAGAAAAGGCAAAGCGCCAGCTGATGTAGCGAAGAAATTTATCCCGGAAAATGACCTGAACGCCGAGACGATTGATATTGCCGTGAGGGCGACTGCTTTTCCAGCCTTTCAGGAATGCGAAAAAATGCCGCTCGTAGCACCAAATATCAACGTGACTAAATATGTACCGGGCGAAATGGCGGAATATACCGCGGTGGCGGATATTGTGCCAGAGATTAAATTAGGTGATTACAAGAAATTGAAGGCCAAAAAAGAAAAGGTTTCTATTAAAGATGAGCAAGTTGAGGAAGTTTTGGATAACCTTGCCAATTCTATGGCCGAGAAAAAACCGGTCAAGCGTGCCGCCAAACTTACTGACGAGGTGATTATTGATTTTGTAGGCAAAAAAGACGGAGAGGCGTTTGCTGGTGGCTCGGCTAAGGATTATAAGTTGGTGCTTGGGTCAAAGACTTTTATTCCGGGTTTTGAAGAGGGGATTGTAGGGCATGAGCCGGGTGATAAATTTGATCTCAACTTGACATTTCCCAAAGATTATGGTGTAAAAGATTTGGCTGGGGCCAAGGTGGTATTTGAGACTTTGGTTAAACAGATTAACGAAGTGACCAAGCCGGCTTTTGATGATGATTTTGCTAAGAAATGTGGGCCGTTTAAGACTTTGAAAGACCTTAAGGCTGACATTAAAAAGAATTTGGAGATGCAGGAAGAGCACCGTCTGAATGAGAAATTCAAAGACGATTTGGTAACAGAGCTAGTAAAAGTTTCTAAGATTCCGACGCCGGAGATCTTGGTTGAAGACCAGATGCGGATTATTAAGGACGATATGTCTAGAAATGCAGCTACACGTGGAGTGACGCTTGAGGAGTTTGTGAAGCTCTCAGGTGAGAAAATGGAAGATTGGGAGAAGGAAGCTAGAAAAGTTGCCGAGACGCGCGTGAAGGCCTCAATGGCTCTGCAGGATTTGGCGGTGAAAGAAAAGATTACTGTAGATGACAAGGATGTAGAAGCGAAAATTGCCGAGCTTAAAGAAGTTTACAAAAAATCACCAGATGCAGTCAAAAGTCTCAAAGATCCAAATGTTAAAATGGACATCAAGAATCGCATGACCATTGAGAAGACTTTGGATTTTCTGGTGGAAGCCAATTCGTAGTGTGGAGGATTTTTTATCTGTTTTTTGTGAACGATTGATTTCACACCAGGAGTGATAGATTTTTATCAGTCTCTCTTGAATAGATGGCTTTTAATAGAAATAATAAAAATACTATTTTCCTCATCGATAAAATTCCGCCAAGATAATTTTTACAACAGACGGTAGTGATTTTTTATCAGTCCCTCTTGAATAGATGATTTTCTCGCCAGGAAGATATTTGGAAATTTTTTAACGGAAATTGCTCTTGTCTCGCGGCTGTCTTCACGGCTCGCAAGAGACAATTTCCTAAAATTTCCAAAAATCTTCTTGGGTTCAATCATAGTATTCGCGAGAGACAGATAAAAAATCCTGCAGTCCTTTATCCTCCAGTAGCTGTAGAAGCTATAGACTGGAATAAGCTTATGGAGCCTGGACACATCTAATGTAGAGGCCATAGTCGCGAAGAATGCTGGAGCTAGTATATAGGTTATTACCATTGTAGCCCAGGCTATACCGTTTGGCACTGGTATAGGCCTCGTTTCCCCACCAGTACCCATACACGACCTCATTATACAACGTACCGTCGTTGTAAGTCCCGCCCAGAATTGGGGGAAAGTTAGAAATATAAGCAGTGCTACCAGCGTCTGGCCCTATAGAGCGTGTCTGCGTCGTATTAGGCAAAGTCCAACCTTTTGGACAAATGCTTTCGGTGGCTGTGTTCGTATTGACTGCTAGGCTACTTGACGAAGTATTTTTATCGATAATAGTGCCGGCTGTAGCCAAGGCATAGTTATACCAATTGGTTGGTAGGTCTCCGCTACTTATTATTGTGCCGCTATGGATACAAGTATTTTCATAAGCTGGGCCCCAGCCATTAGAATTACCCCAGCATTCTTTCCCGCTAGTGCCGTAGGTGACGAGATTGGCAACTACGCCATCGCCAGTGCTGGAACGATAGTGAATAAAAGCGATACTGATGATACTGGAAACACAAATACTGCAACAGAAAGTATCTGTCCTAAAGGCTGGACATTGCCAACTACTAAACAAATAGATAATAATAGAAGTACCACTGAATTTTCTCCAATCCTGGGCGGTAATTACTACAATGGTGCACTACACAAAGAGGATACAAATGGATACTGGTGGGGAGATGAGGTTTATGGTAATATTACCGCAAGGCGGCACCTGCTAGGTTATAACAATAGCAGTTTATATAACAGCTACGGCGATCGCTATGTTGGCTTCTACATCCGTTGCGTTAGTGAAGAAAAGACTGTGACAGACTTAACTTATCTTCAGGATATGACGG
>CAYOSV010000035.1:0-8316 GCA_964406725.1 uncultured Candidatus Saccharibacteria bacterium
CCATTTTATGCCATACCTCGCTTTATCTTATCGTTTATATCTTCCATAAACTTTTCCAGCAGAGGCTTTCTCTGGCAAAATCATCATATTCGTCATCCTCGTTGTCTTCTTCGTCATCGTCAAGTTCTTCTTCAAGTGCTTGCCGTTTTTCTTCCTCTTCAACTTCTGATTCGCAGTATTTACAACATTCTTTAGAATACGCAAATACAATGTCCGTATCAAAAATTTCTCTACCGCAATTTGGACAAGTCGTGGTGCAATAAAGACAGCCCAAACCGCCTGGACCACAATGGGGTTCAAACTCGTCTAGTATGCGTCCGCAATTTGGGCAGACTCTATCCATTATTTTATATTATACTCCGCATTATTCTTCGTATCTTATTAATTTTTTACTTATCTTATATTTTTAACATAAAGTATCGCCGTTGTTGTGTTTTTATAATATTAACTTTTATGGGGGGTTGTTTTTTATTCATCGCTCTTTTTTTAATATAATGACATCATTTTTTGTTGCACTGTCTCATATAATCAATCTATTCCAGTCGTTTGGGCTATAACTCGTTTCATCGAACTCGACCTTTTCGCCACGAAGTTGTTTAAGTGCCATTACACGGATCAAATTCGGAATTGGTACGCCCGGCAGGAGTCGAACCTGTGACACCCAGCTCCGGAAGCTGGTGCTCTATCCACTGAGCTACGGGCGCAAGCGACGCTATAGACGCGTACCTCTATATATTATAACATATTTCTCACATTTTTCCTCCCTCAAAAATCCCCAAAAAAATTTTACTATGCTAAAATATAAGTATGAGAAAAAAGGTCATACTAATAATTTTTAGCATTTTGGGCATTTTAATCACAGTTCCAACTAATTGCAATACCTACGCATTTGATAATTCATATACAGTCGCTTATCCATATTATGCCTTCATAGAAAATCCAGAAAACCCCTGGGGCTCCGTTTGGGATGCTCTAGACAGCACCGACACCATTGAATACAGCGACGAGTTTTTTGACGAACCCTCTCCCGGCATCCACCCCGAGCTTCGCGCTATGTCTTACGCATTAGCTCTAGCCGGCTTCGAAAACCAAGCTGATGGTTATCCATCCACCACCACTACTCCAAATCCAAAGCTCACGAATCTTTTAGATCAAATGGGATTTTCTGATTATCAAAGTTGGGACATTGCTTCTGAAGAAAACGGCCACTCCATGGGTGCTACCATCGGACACAAAACTCTCGCAAGTGGTCAAGAGCTAATCGTTGTTGCTCCCAGAAATTACAATTACATGACCGAATGGCTCTCAAATTTCAATGTTGGAACAAGTGGCGATCATGCCGGCTTCACCGAATCTGCCGACCTTATCGTTTCACGTCTAAATCAATATTTATCCACCAGAGATATCATTAATTACAAACTTTGGATAGTTGGCTACTCGCGTGGTGGCGCTGTTGTCGATTTAGCAGCCAAAAAAATCAATGAGAGCTTATCAAACTACGATATGAAAGCAAACGATTTTTACGCCTACACCTTTGGCGCACCCAGAGCCAGCCTAACAGAAACAAAATACAGCAACATCCATGACGTTAAAGACGGCAACGACCTATTACTCGGATATGTCTTCCCAGAAAGCTGGGGTTTTTACAATACTGGCACATATGAAGAAATCCACCCTGCTGACCTTGCAATCACAACTTCAGTTATAGATATCACGGATTTAACCGACAGTTCCAAAGTCGTCGATGTCCTTGTCAACAACACAGGCGTCACCAAAGAAATCAATACAATAAACGGCAAACATTTCATAGACGACTGGCTAAATTTTACATATAATAATGGTCTCACGCGAGAATACTTTAATACCGAAGTCAAACCCTCTCTATCCGCCATTATGCAAGCATATCAACTCCGCACTCTAGACAAGCAAAGCGAATTCTTAAATTTTATCAAAGACACAGACAATGGCCTTCTCGGTCGAATCGCCGGTAATGCTTTTATGGATTTAATGACAGGAGGATATGGATCAACTATAGAAGAAGCTCTAAATAATTTCCCACCCTACCAAGAGCTAGTAAAAATCCTAAAAGGCACTGCCACCGACACAGATATTGACGATTTATTAGCTCACCTTACTAACTACATGGGAGAATACACCGACTATACATCTCCGACCGTCACCGAAACAGAATTTACTATCATCAAAGAAAACATCCCAAAATTAATCAAAGCTTTGTCTCCCCTAATTATCGCTGACGCCAAATATACCACCGAAACCTACGGCGAAAATTATTCTCTTTATTATACATACACACTCATTTCTAATGCTGAAAAACTCGTCATTGGCCACATCCCAGAGAGCATCATGCCACTCTTAAAATCCTCTATCCCCCCTGTTCCAGTTCCCAAGGTTCCAGACACTGGATATTTCACCAAAACATATTAATTACACTAAAATACATAATATATAGTTCGTCATTAATACAAAAAGAGACATCATGAAAAGCGTCAAAAATTAAAGCTGTCAAGGTGGTATTTTCTTCTTGCGAAACGCTATCACTACTGTAAATTTCGAAAATGAAAGGCGCCAGATTGGCCTTTTCTTCTTGCGAAACGCTATTATACATAGAGTGAGCAAGAAAAAAGGCCGAGATGGCGCCTTTCAATTCGAAATTTTGGTGGTACTGGTTGGGATTGAACCAACGACCTTGGGCTTATGAGTCCCACGCTCTAACCAACTGAGCTACAGTACCATTTCACATATTATATCACAAAATATGTTATAATAAAAGATATGAACCCTCTAAAAATCCAGAAACAAGGTTTCACTATTATTGAGCTTATCGTCGTCGCCACTTTCGCTGGTCTTTTGTTCTTACTCTTTTTCGTCCAAAAGTCCAATCTCGACGCTTTCCAAAGAGACGAAGACCGAAAGACCGCCATCAACGCCATGTATTACGCTCTGGAAGAAAGTTTTTACAAAACTAATGGTTATTATCCTGAAGTCATTTCCGAACAAAACATCACCGTCATCGACCCCGCACTCTGGACCGACCCGAATGGTCACAACCTAAACGATCCCGGATCTTCCTACACCTACCAGCCCGCCGATTGCGATAACGGCAAATGCAAAAGATATATCTTAAAAGCCGAATTAGAAAAAGAAACCGCCTACATCAAGACCAATCGTAACAACAATTAAACTTAAGAAACAATCATTACGCTATCTTTTTTACTGCTTGCCGCCTTAGCTTTTGTCACTAGTTTAGACACCGCACGCAGTTCCTCCGCCGTAATATCGGATTTTTTGAATGTGTAAGTCGTTTCTTCCCCTACCGTTGATAATCTAAAAGTCCCATACCCAAACATCTTCTGCATAATTCCATTTTGCGAAAAACTCGTATCCTCAATCGAGGCAAGATCAATCATATTCACCGAACTCGCCATCGGCGATACCATCGTCATCTGAATTACATGTTTATTTGTAATAAAAAGCTTATTCCCGCGATATACAATAATTGTAAATAATCCCACCAAAAACACCGAAAAAAGTAGCGCCCCTAGTATAATATAAAGAAAATTAATTCCCGTTTCATCCAAAGAATCTCTCCCCATCAAGACCAAAAGAAATGCTAGCAATATAAAAATTAGGCCCGCAGCAAGCCCTCCCAAAATCAAATACAGCCAAACTTTTGCTCTCTTAAACGCATATTCTACATATTCGTTGTCTTCCAGTTCGAGAAATGGAAAATCTTTTACGCTTCTCTCATGCCGAATTTTCGCTAAACCCTCGTCCATGGTAGCTCCTTTTTACTATTATATCACAGTTTTTCATTTTTGTAAATATCTCCACATCATTTCACTATCTTTTTCCATCTTCCCCCTCTGTTAATTCCCCGTTCCTGTTACTATTTTTCGCCCTTTCTCTGTTACTACTCTCCCCTTAGGTGTTCTCACAATTAGCCCCATCTGTAGTAAATACGGCTCATAAAAATCTTCAATCGTCGTCGCCTCGTCCCCAGTCAGCGCCGCAATCGTAGTAAGCCCCACCGGCCTTTCTCCGTAATTCTCCCACATTAGCCGAAGCATATTCCTATCCGCCGGGTCCAACCCCAAAGCATCAATTTCCATCAAATCAAGCGCTTTTTTGGCTACCACCGTGTCTACAATCCCATCCCCATTTACATCAGCATAATCTCTTACCCGCCTAAACAACCGATTAGCAATTCTCGGTGTCAACCGCGACCTAGTAGCCAGAAGTTCCAGAGCTTCCGGTTTTATCTCTGTTCCGAGAATCTTAGATGTTCTTGATATAATCCTCTCAATCTCCGGCTCTTTATAGTATTCCAAGCGATGAATTATCCCAAAACGGTCTCTTAAAGGCCCTGCAAGCGAACCAGTCCTCGTTGTCGCCCCAATCACCGTAAACTTCGGAAGGTCAAGCCGCATAGACCTAGCTGCCGGCCCTTTCCCTATCACAATATCGATTTTATAATCTTCCATCGCCGAATACAAAATCTCCTCCACCGTTCTTTTTAACCGGTGAATCTCATCAATAAACAGCACATCTCCATCTTTAAGATTAGTTAAAATCGAAGCAAGATCCCCCGCTCTTTCAATAGCCGGCCCAGACGTAACTCTGACCGAAGCTCCCAGTTCGTGCGCAATCACCCCCGCCATCGTAGTTTTCCCAAGCCCCGGTGGACCATATAAAAGTACATGATCTAGCACTCCGCCTTTTCCCCGCTTCTTCACCGCGTCAATCGCCAATTTCAAATTACTCTTCAAATGTTCCTGCCCAATATACTCATCAAAAGTAGTCGGCCGAAGCGAAACTTCAATCCGCTCCTCCTCCGTATTGTCCGGTGCTAAACTTGGCTCCACTAATCTCTCTATCGCCATACCTTCATTATAGCACAGAGTTAGCTCAGATTATAACTAAGTCTTATCAAGTCCTCTATTTCATTTTCATCAAACTGTTTTCCAGCCAGCACGATTTCTATCCCACCCCTACCAAAATACCGCGATTCCATCACCGACTCATATTTCTCTACCAAAAGTTTCCTCAATTCCTCATCTGTCCGAATTTCAATCGTATTTTTATTCTCCACCAAAAACACTTTATCATCCTTCAAATACAAAGTCCGCTCATTCTCCTTCACTTTTTCCGTCTTAGTGGTAAACTCACCAACACCACTTATTTTAGAAACGTCAAATACCATCTTAACTCCTCTATTGACCCTTCAATATCCGAAAGCGCCCGATGCGCCTCTGGTTTTACAAATTTCTTACCTAAAGCATTTTCAAAATAAATCTTCCATGCCGACACATCCAGCATTCGATAATGCAACCTCTTGTTTAATTCCGGCATCTCCCTTTCAATAAACTTTCTATCCTGATGAATCGAATTCCCCGCAAGATATATTTCTTTCCCAAAGTTTTTATCAATAAAATCAAGTAGTTCTTTCTCCACTTCAGCAACCGGCTTACCATCCTCATTTTGCTTCACAAGTGCATCTTTAGAACTAGCGTTTTTCTCCCAAAACTCTCCCACCATCCTTTCTTCCATCAATTTTTCCGAAACTTTCACAACCGCTTCAAATCTCGCCACTTCCTTTAGGTTCATATCCGTCGCAATCGCCGCCACCTCCAGAATCCTATCTTTCACCGGATCCAGCCCCGTCATCTCAAGGTCAATCCATAAAAGCTTCGCTTTTTTCATTACATCTCCTCCGGGATTTCAATCCCCAAAATATTAAGCCCATGCTGCATTGTTTCAAAATAAACTTTTACTAATTTAATTCTCTCGGATTCCTCCTCAGCACCCACCACCGGACAATTCTCATAAAATCGCGAAAACTCCTGCGCCACTTCGTAAAGATAATTCGCCACCTTAGAAGGCGCCATCTCCCCCACCGCCTCGTCAAGCACACCAGAATACTCCAACAACTTTTTTGCAAGCTTTCTCTCATATATATTATATATATAATTATCTATTTTTTTATCGCTATTGCTATTGTTCAAAATCTTTTTAGCTCTCACTGCCGAATATAGTAAATACGGTCCGGAATTTCCCGTCATCTTCACCGACTCTTTCACATCAAATATAATATCCCCACCCATCTTATATTTAAGAAACGCATATTTCAGCGCCGCCATCATCACCTTAGCGTCTTCCGAATTATATTGCTCTTTTAATTCATCAGACACCATCTCAAGTACGTCTACTGCCTTCAGGAAATTTCCTTTCCTAGAAGACATCTTCATATTACCAGGCAGTTTCACCAAACCATGCGTAAGATGCGAAGTTTTTTCCACTAATTCCGGCGCATATTGTTCCACCGACTTTAGCACTACTTTCATATATTCCAACTGTTCATTCCCCGTAATCACCACCGACTTATCAAAATGGTAATCTTCCCACTTTGTAAATATCAACCCCACATCCTTCGCTTCATAAGTTGGCACTCCTTCACGGTTCACAAACACCCGCGTATGAAGTCCATACTTCTCCCCATCAAATATCACTGCTCCATCCGACTTTTCATACACCCCCTTATCAAGTTCCTCCAAAACTTTAGAAAGCCCGAGCGCCGCCACTGTCGATTCTGGATAATATTTATCAAACTTCACCCCTATCCGCGCATAAAAATCTCTGAAATAATCATAAGATAGTTCTCGCCCTTTCCAATACAACTCCGCCAGCTCCCCCTTATGAATATTCTCCGCATTGATCTTGTAAATCTCTTTATTAAGCTCCGTAATCTCCGCCCTCGCCCCCTCGTCATCTTCATAAACCGCCGTCCCCTCTACATAACACCTCGCAATATCCTCAATCGTAAGCGTATCAGGATTTTTCTGTTTCAAAATATACATCGTCTTTGCAACATGCAAACCCACATCCCCGCCAAAATTAGCACGAACCACCTTCGCTCCCGCATATTCAAACAGCCTTGAAATACTATCTCCCACCACTGAAGTATAAAGATGTCCCACATGTAGCACCTTAAACGGATTCGGATCACTAAATTCACAAATCACCGTCTTGCCGCTAAACTTATCCGAAGCGATCTCAAACTTCTCCGATAATGCAGAAATTTTTTGGTTCAAAACCTCGTCAAAAATTTTAAAATTCACAAAACCAGGTGGGGTGGAAATAATTGAAAAAGGTTCATCGAGGACCATAAGCTCGGCCGAACGGCCTTGAGTGTGTCCGAGATGAACCTTTTCAATTATTTTCTCTGCAATCTCCATCGGATTTTTATGAAGTTCTTTAGCCAGCCTCAACGGCGCATTAGAAGAATAATCCGCTTCAATATTCTCTGGAGAAACCACAATCTCCGGTTCAAAATCAATCTCAAATAGTTCAAAAATGGCTTTTTTCAAGATTTCTCGCAGCTCTTCCATAAAATCATTATAGCATATTTCCCTGTAATATGGTATAATAAGAGAAGTTAGCGGGTATCGTATAACGGCTATTATGTATCCTTCCCAAGGATGAGATCGGCGTCCGACTCGCCGTACCCGCACCATATTAAAATGAGCCCTAGCGGCTCTATTTTAATATGGTATGATACACCTCATCCTCCAGTAGCTGTAGAAGCTATAGACTGGAATAGCGTACCACTGCTGTAATTCCCGCCCAGAACTGGACTAAAATTAGTGGTATCCCTATTGTTATCAAGTTGTTTTATGGTTGGTAAAGTCCATCCTTTAGGACATACAGATTCTGTTGCAGTATTCATATTTCCAGTGATATCAGTATTATCTTTGCTTGTAATCGTTCCAGCACTGGCGATGGCGTCACCTACGGCACTAGCGGGAAAGAATGCTGGGGTGGGTGGAATAGTTCCACCCAGACCGGTTGGGGCCCAGCGTACGAGAATAGCTGTATCCACAGTGGTGCCATCGTGAGCAGTGGAGATCTTCCGACTAACTGGTATAACTATACTCTGGCTTCTGCAGGTACCATCATTGATGAAAATACCACCCAGAGTACCCCCGCCACCAATACCATCAAAGCCACCGAAAGTATCTGTCCCAAAGGCTGGACTCTTCCAAATAATACACAGATAGATAGTCAAAGAAACATTGCTAGCTTTTCCCCAGTTCCGGGCGGGACTTACGAGAATGGTGCGCTGAACAGTAAGGCTAATCACGGGCTCTGGTGGGGGAGTGAGGCCTATAATGGTGCTAGGCGGTACGGCCTGCGTTACAATGGTAGTGGCCTATCTACCCGCTACTACGCCCGCCCCTTTGGGCACTATGTGCGCTGTGTCCAGGCTCCATAAGCTTATTCCAGTCTATAGCTTCTACA
>CAYOSV010000036.1:0-8017 GCA_964406725.1 uncultured Candidatus Saccharibacteria bacterium
TTTATCGTCCCGCGGAGCCATCCTGCCTAAACTAAAAATGGCACCACGAGGGTGCAATATTCAAACATAATCATTTAGCATATAATAGCATTCACGATATGTTAGAAGCCTCATGGCGCCATTATCATCGTGAAAAACTACTATATATAAAAATGTATGCTAAATTGTGAAAATGTTTGAATATTGCAATTGTTATTATAGCACAGCCGTTTTGATGCACAAGTCTTGATTTTTTGCTAAAATATTTCTTGACATTGTATATACTTTTATTAAGGAGGATTTGATGATGGAAACAGCGAAAGTTTTTAGCAATGGGGGAGTCAAGCGGTGCGACTACCAAAAAATTGCCGTTTTGACTCGGATGAAGTAATCACGAATAAGATTGGTAAAATCGTAATTTTGTTGACAAAAGAAGACGCCTGGAGTGGTCTAAAACAGGGGGCAAAAATGTTTTCGGAAGATTTTTTGGGTACTCAGGTGGAGGATTTTCCTTTACAGAGGCGTAAGGGGCTATGAAATATCTACTTGTTACTAATATTATTATTTATGCCAAAAATCAGCGCTCGGAAGTGGTTTTGGATAAGTTTTTGGCGCACAAGCCAGAGGATTTTGCGATTTCGGCGGTGACTCTGGCGGAGTTAGAATACGGAGTTTTTAAAAGCGCTAGATCTGATATTGATAACAAACAACGAACAAGAATTTGAAAGAGTGTGGGGGATAAAACTAGAAAATTGGGCGTGAGAGAAATTTCTTAAAAGTTTTGTGGCAAAAATGCTGGAAGCGTGATATAATAGTCGTCAGCAAGTCTTTTTGAGTGTGGAGCTCTTGGACGGAATATATATAATTAAAGGAGAATATGGCAAATACTGACCTAAGTAAACTGCGCAATATTGGTATCATCGCCCATATTGATGCGGGTAAGACCACGACTTCGGAAGCGATTCTTTACCGAACTGGTCTCAAACACAAAATTGACCTAGTGAAAGGTGGCACGGGGGGAGCTGATACTGACTGGATGGAGCAGGAGAAAGAACGTGGCATCACGATTACTTCTGCGGCGGTGACCGTTTACTGGAAAAATCACCAAATCAACATTATTGATACCCCGGGACATATTGACTTTACCGCTGAGGTGGAGCGTTCGCTTCGCGTTCTTGATGGCGCAGTGGTGGTGTTTGACGGTAAGATGGGGGTTGAGGCTCAGTCTGAGACTGTGTGGCGCCAAGCTACTAAATACGGCGTGCCACGTATCTGTTTTGTAAACAAAATCAACCAGATTGGTGGTGATTTTTATAAATCTCTCGATTCTATCCGCAAGCGTCTTTCTAAAAACGCCGTGGCGATTCATCTCCCGATTGGTTTTGAGAAAGATATTTGCGGTGTAGTGGATTTGATTGACATGAAGGCATATACGTATAAAGATTATGCCGACCACGAGCTGACCGTTGGTGAAATCCCAGAAGATATGAAGGAAAAAGCCAAGAACGCTCGTTCAATGCTAGTAGAAGAAGCCGTCCAGGCTGATGAGAAGTTGATGGATAAATATTTCTCTGAGGGCGAGGATGCAATCACCGTGGATGAACTAAAAGCAGCTCTGAGAAAGCGTGTGCTTGATGGTGATTTCTTCCTAGTGACTGGTGGTGATGGCCGTGGGGTGATTGTAGAAAAGGTGCTTGACCTCATGACTGATTATCTTCCTTCACCGCTTGATCGTGACCAAGGTCAGACCGTGGGTACTGATCCAAAGACTGGTGATCAGATTGTGCGCAAAGCCTCTGATAGCGAGCCACTTACCGCACTGGCGTTTAAGATTGCGACAGACCCATTTGTGGGTAAACTAATTTTTATCCGCGTATACGCTGGTAAGCTCAAATCTGGTGATACTGTGATGAACGCTACCACTGGTGATAAGGAAAGAATCGGGCGTCTCGTCCGTATGCACGCTAATGACCGGAAAGATATTTCGGAAATTGGCGCCGGTGATATTGCCGCAGTGGTAGGACTTAAAAACTGTACTACTGGTACGACAATTTGTGACCCTACTCATCCGATTTTGCTTGAATCAATCGAATTCCCAGATCCACCGGTGTCAATTGCAGTGGAACCAAAAACTAAGGCCGACCAAGAAAAAATGGGTATTGGCCTATCAAAGATGGCAGAAGAAGACCCTACTTTCCGCGTCCATACCGACGAAGAAACTGGCCAGACTATTATTTCTGGTATGGGTGAGCTACATCTTGAGATTATTATTGACCGTCTCAAACGCGAGCATGGCGTAGAAGCCAACACTGGTGCACCTCAGGTAGCATACCGCGAAACTATTCGTGGTACCGCAGAAGCCCAGGGTAAGCACATCAAACAGTCTGGTGGTAGAGGTCAGTATGGCGATGTATGGATTAAGTTTGAACCAAACGAAACGGGGAAAGGCTTTGAGTTTATTGACCAGATTAAAGGTGGTGTGGTACCTCAGGAATACCGTAAACCAGTCCAGAAGGGTGTGGAAGATACGCTCGCTGGTGGTGTGATTGCAGGCTACCCAGTAGTAGATGTAAAAGCTACGCTTTATGATGGTTCTTACCATGATGTGGACTCTTCTGAGCTCGCCTTTACGCTTGCCGGTGCGCTTGCTACTCGTGAAGGTATCGCGAAGGCGAATCCAGTGCTTCTTGAGCCAGTAATGAAAATGGAAATCACTACTCCAGAAGAATTCATGGGCGACGTGATTGGCGACATTAACTCTAGACGAGGTCGCATTGACGAGATGGAAGATCTTAACGGTGGAGCGAAGCTTATCAAAGCATTTTGTCCTTTGGCTAATTTATTCGGCTATACTGGGGATCTCCGCGGGATGACACAGGGGCGCGCTGCTTCTTCTATGGAGCTTTATGGCTACGAGGAAGTACCACCAAATGTAGCGCAAGAGATTATCGAGGCTCGTAATTCTAAGTAGATTCGCGACGACCAGATAAAGATAAGCCTCGTGGAAGGCTTATCTTTGTTTTGTTATTTATATTTACAGTTTATATTTACAGTTTATATTTACAGTTTATATTTTTCTTTTTATTGACTTACTGAGTACAAATAGTATTACAGCGAGTATTGCTCCGCTAAACACTGCTGTTATATTCGTCGGTTCTGCACTACTTGTACCCGCCGTAGATGCACCCGTATTTGGTATTGGCACCGCCTCTTCACCTTCCTCATTCTTTTCTGCTTCTAGAATAGCGAATGTAGCTCTTGCAATTCCAGCCACACCTGTGTCAAAGAAATATATTTCAAGTCTATGCTCGCCAAGAGCTAGCGTGTCCAAATACCCGTCAAGAAGCATGACCATTTGTGTTTCTGGCTCCACTATACTATCATCTTCCAAATCTATATATTCACCATCCACCATTATACTCACCATCCCACTAATATAGCTAGCCGGGTCTTTATCGACCACAAACGCCAAATCCTTCCCACTATTAATCCTATGCTCACTCCCATCACCATCAGTCACTGAGTAGAAAGGACGAAACGCCACCACAATTTCAGCATCCTCATTTACACCCGTCAGATCAAGAGAGTAATCGTCATTCAGAGCATCCGTCACGTCATCCCCATTATATTCCACCCACATTACTTCATGCCCCTCTGATGGCACAATATCAACATGGAGATCACCACCCTTATCAATATACCGTGGTGCGGAGACTTCACCGTGACCACTCCATACACTAGTGTCGACTGTTATATAATCTTTAATGGCAAAAGGTACTCTGAGTGATGCTCTGTAATTATCATTTTCAAAGTTATATTCTACTAAATAGAACTCCCCTGGGTCAATCGGTCGGTCAATCGGTGTAAAAGACAAATCAGAGTCGTCATATATATAATATTGCTCCGTCAAATCTGCCGCTGTAATACCGTCATCATTCTCTTCTACCGTTAATTCACCTTCAAGCACCACCGGCATACCGGTATAAGATACATCTTGTTTTTCTACCCCACTAATCATTAGTGTATCTTTGTCAGAGTCCGGCGCTTTGACTAACACGGAGTCAAATACCAAATTTTTAATTTCTTTCATCTCTCCATCCACTTCATAGTGAGCAGAGTTAATCGTTATCGGCATATTACGTTTAAAAGTCGCTGGTGGATTCAGGCTCGATATTGGCACTACATACCAATATCCAAATATGTCGTCCCCCGAATCATCTGGACTAAGCTCAACATAGTCAACGTCCTCTCGCTCGTCTTCGCTTCCGCTCCACCATACCCGTGATCCACGGTCCTTGACATTAGTAAGGTCATCACTGTTGTCCGAATGAAATGGTATCAGGCCTTCGACAGCATCTATATCAGAAAAACTCACATCTAGATCGTACAGTTTTATTTCGCAAACACTCCCAACCCTCACATAAAAAACGTCAGTATGAAGTGGGTCACTCCATATAATCTCCTGATATGGGGTCGCAATAAAACAGCTATCCGCCGCGTGCGCCTTCGGCAGCGGTACCATTGACAGCGCCAGAGCACCAATCAGCCCGCACATTAACATTTTTATTTTTTTACTATTTGTTCGAAGCATAAAACATCCTTTATTGTATGACCTATTTAGTCCATTATAGCACAAACAATATGTTACAATAATAAAATTGTCTTGAGTTTTTTGGCTCTAAATAACTCTTTACATTTTATGAAAAATAAGCTAGAATAATATATGTAGAGTCTTGGAGCTGGTTTTTATTAGCGCTCCAACCGTAATAACAAATAAAGGAGAAAGAATGGCAAATTTTGACCGTTCCAAGCCGCATATCAATGTCGGCACCATGGGTCACGTCGACCATGGAAAAACCACTTTAACTGCAGCGATTACTAACGTTCTCGCAAAAAGACTACCTAGTGATGTAAACAAGGCGGTCGCATATGATCAAATTGATAACGCCCCAGAGGAAAAGGCACGTGGTATTACCATTGCTACTTCTCACCAGGAATATGAGTCCGAGAAGCGTCACTATGCACACGTAGATATGCCAGGGCACGCAGACTACATTAAGAACATGATTACCGGTGCTGCACAGGTAGATGGTGCTATCCTCGTGGTGGCTGCCAACGATGGTCCTTTGCCACAGACTCGTGAGCACGTACTTTTGGCTCACCAGGTAAATGTGCCAAAGATTATCGTATTCCTAAACAAAATGGACCTTGCTGATCCAGAACTCGTCGAGCTCGTAGAAATGGATGTTCGTGAGCTTCTTAACAAATATGGCTTTGATGGCGACAACGCTCCTATCATTAAGGGTTCTGCTACTAAAGCGCTCGAAGGTGATAAAGAGGCCGAGGATGCTATCATGGAGCTAGTCACGGCAATGGATGAATACTTTGACATTCCTGAGCATGATCTTGATAAGCCATTCCTTATGCCAATCGAGGATGTATTCTCTATCAAAGGTCGTGGTACTGTAGCTACTGGCCGTATCGAGCAAGGTGTTGTAAAACTTAATGACGAAGTTGAAATCGTAGGTCTTCGCGACACTCAAAAGTCTGTGGTGACTGGTATTGAAGCCTTCCACAAGACTTTGGATCAGGGTCAAGCAGGTGATAACGCTGGTCTTCTTCTTCGTGGCATTGAACGTGACCAGATTGAGCGTGGTCAGGTAATTGCCAAACCTGGCACTATTACCCCACACACCGAATTTGAAGCACAGGTTTACATCCTTAAGAAAGAGGAAGGTGGTCGTCACACTCCATTTTCTAAGGGTTACAAGCCACAGTTTTACTTCCGTACTACTGACGTAACTGGTGAAGTTGAGCTCCCAGCTGATAAGGAAATCGTGATGCCTGGCGATCAGGTGACCTTCAAGGTTAAACTCCTTGCACCTGTCGCTATGAACGATCAAGACCGTTTCGCTATCCGTGAAGGCGGTAAGACTGTCGGTTCTGGCGTCATCACCAAAGTTATAAAATAACATTATTGGTGCACTAAAAAATCCCCTATTTAGGGGATTTTTTGTGGTATAATTGAGGTAAGTAAAGGGAGTTATTTTTATGGCGGAGAAACAAGAAGTTAAAAAACCAAAAAAGGGTTTATTGATTGGGATTGGAGCAGCAGTAATCGCAGCAATTGTTGGGATTGTGATTGCACTGGTATTAAATTTTAGCAATAATGGCACAGGGAATGGCATAACGAGTAAACTTTCTTATACAAATTCTTTTTTCATTTATGACAGCGACAAATACACGCTCTGGAATGCCGAAGGAAAGAGACTGACCGAAGACGAATACACCGAGCAGTCTGCCTTTGTGGGTGGATATGCTTATGTGAAGAAAGATGGGCAAGTAGGAATTATTTCGGATAGCGGCAAAATGTCGGTAGAATTTGGCAAGTTTGGCGGTATCACACCAAAGGGCGGACTTTATCTGGTCCAAGATGGTAATACCAAGGAGTATCACCTAATTACTGGTACTGGCAAAGAACTCGCGAAGGGCGAAAAATTAGACGTTTATTTTGCTTCTTCTACCAGTGGATTTGCGGCGGTAAATACGGACCATAAAATTAAGATCTTTAACTATGCGGGGAAATTGGTGGCGGACTTAGAAGAAGCGGATGATGCGGACGACCCGGTAGCGAGTGGTTTGAGCGATTTTGGAATTTTATATTATGCGGGTAAAAACACTGTCTTTGATGCAAGAACGGGTGAAATGTTGGCACAGTTTGAGGGAGACCGTTATACTTTTGAAGAAGTATCAGACAACCGAGCAAAGATTTTGCTAGAAAACGACAAGGAGTCCAATAAATACAAATTAGTGGCCGATAAAAAAGTTTACGACCTTAACGAGATGAAATATTATGGATTTACTAAGGGTGGTGACATTCTACTTGGTTATGATAACGATTCGGAGATAGCACTACTTGACAATAATTATAAGGTAATGAAGAAAGTGCCGACTTATCTGCAATTAAAAGATACTACGAACTATGCAGTAAAGAACGCGGATAATAAGGTAGAAATTTATCGCAACGGAGAAAAGATAAAAGAGTTTGAAAACGCCAAGACTGCGGTATCTGGAATTCTTGATGAGGATTTTTATGCAATTAAGCAGGATGATAAGGTGAAATTTTATCGCTTGGATGGAAGCGTAGCGTTTGACCACGAATACAAGGAGGCAAGGCTGTTTGACAAGCATCATCATGCGGTGGTGTCTGATGACGGCAATGAATATTATTTGATTAATACTAATGGTAATGCAGTGAGCGATTTGAAATTGACCAAGATTTCTTATTATGATGGTGGCTATGAACTCAAGAATAGCGACAATAAATTCGCAGTCGCAAATAAAGATGGTAAGCCGGTGACGGAGTTTAAATACACGAGCACTTATTATCGGAGTTCGGCGGAGCCACGCAATATTTGGACGGGGAGCGTTGGAAACGGTAATGTGGATATAATTGACGTAGATAAAGCAGTAACGATAGCGGGAGATGTCAACGTCAAAGATTTCTACGCTAATTACTTTACCGTAAAAAATGCCGATGGAAAAACAGAATATCATACCTACACTGGAGCAGTATTCTATACGTCAAAGTAGATATAAATCAACTCAAAAATCCCCCGGATGGGGGATTTTTGTTACAGTCTAGATGTTTTTACATCTTGATTTCGGCATCGACGCCAGCGGGGAGGGAGAGATTTTGGAGGCTCTCGATAGTCTTAGGGGTGGCGTTTAAGATATCGATCAAACGCTTGTGGACTTTCATCTCAAAAGCTTCGCCACCGGTCTTGTAGACATGTGGGGACTTTACCACGGTAAAGCTGCTCCTCTTGGTAGGCAGAGGAATTGGGCCTGACACCTTGGCGCCAGTCCTAATAGCGGTATCTACGATCTGGCGAGCACTTTGATCAATCACGCGGTGGTCGTAGGCTTTTAGGCGGATTCTAATAGTTAATCCTTCGGTTTTTTTGGCTTCTGCCATTTAGTTTTTCCTTTCTCCTCTATAACCTTAGCCTTGCTCTTAGATGGCTGGCGGTAAGTT
>CAYOSV010000037.1:0-7455 GCA_964406725.1 uncultured Candidatus Saccharibacteria bacterium
TCACTATTTGCACGAGCCATATTTCCTCCACTTATATTGTTATGCTTTATTATAACCCACTTTTGTAGTAAAATCAAGAGAAACATGCCTTTTATTGTAAAAAATACAACATTTCCAAATTTACTAGACCTTCTTTTTCCTCACTCTTGTAGGGGTTGTGGGCTCATGGGTGAAGCGTTATGTGGGCGTTGTAAAAATTACATTTTAAAGCACCACGCCAATATATGTCCTAATTGCAAAACAGCCAAATCTTCCAACCTCTGCATGCATTGTACCGATTTACCACCTATCTATGTAGTATCGACCAGAAACGGCCTCCTCGGCACTCTCATTCATGATTATAAATACTATTCTGTCCGCGCTCTAGCACGCCCTCTATCCGAGCTTTTAGACAGTTCCCTACCCCAAGTTTTACCCCAAAATTCCATCTTAGTACCTCTTCCCACCGCCACTCATCATATTCGCAGCCGCGGTTTCGATCACACTTATTTAATCGCCAAACATCTCAGCAAACTCCGCCATCTCTCCGTCAAAAAAGTTCTCATCCGAAACAAAAACACCACCCAAGTTGGTTCAAACCGCGAAAAACGTCTTTCCCAAGCCAACTCTGCTTATCAGATCAATCCTAAAATCAAAATCAAAAAAGACACTACTTATATTCTCTTAGATGACATCTGGACCACCGGCGCCAGTGTCAAATCCGCCATTAATATCCTAAAAAAATCTGGAGCCCAAAAAATCATAGTCGCTCTCTTAGCCTACTCAGCTTGAAGGCAAAGAAGTAATGACGAAGTTCACAATCGCAAACGCCAAGAAACAAATTATCAGACCAATAATCGCATAAAGCACCGTATTCTTTGCATCTACTACTTTCTTTGCATCGCCACCCGACACTACATATTTAATACCGCCGATAATCAACATAATCACTGCTATTACACCCACGATATACAGTACAATGTTTGTTACTTGCCTAAACACGCCGTTGTCACCAAACAAGTTCTCCGGACAGCCATCGCACCTTGCAGCCTCAGCCCCCTCACTTAGTGTAGTCGCAAAAACCTCCGTAGCATTAGCTACGCTTACAGCCGCCAAAACCCCACAAATCGCTAGTGGAAGTACTACTCTAATCAATAACTTTTTCATACCATATATTATACCACTTTTTTTAGATTTGAACACTATCTTTAGTCATTCTTTTTATAAATTCTCACTCCAAACACCTCGCCAAATTCATCATCGCTAGCATTATTCTCTTCGTCATCTTTTTCGTATATTAATTCAAACTCATCATTTGATAAATCATACAATCTCTCATCCTCTCTGACAACTATATAATCAAAATCATATCGCTCCAAAAAATCATCCTTCTCTATTTTGCCCTTGCTAAAATCATAATACTCTTGGAAAATATCAGCTTTCCCATTGTTAGACCTAATAAATACTTCCATCCTCGGGTCCATATACGATTTATAACCTCGGTACTCCAAATACCCACCTTCGTTATAGCCTACATATATATTCAAAGTCTCTTTATCAACATCGCCGACTTCCCGATCGAGTATATCTATCGCTGCTATCATTTCTTCACTTGGTCCATCCATATTTACACCAGGTAGCACCACTGCAACATAAGTCCCCACCGTCGCAAGCGCCAAAATCCCTACCCAAGATGCTAGCATCCACCTTATCTTTCTCGTCCCCCATTTTTCTATTCTTACATTTCTATACACTGCCGCCATCGGAAAGAACAACACCAAAATCAGCTGGCTCATCCCCTTAATAGTATTAATCCCTAACGCCAGAAATCCAAATAGCATCAACAGCCATCGTACCCTGATATTTTTATTTTTCGCAAAAATATACAAAACCATAACTACTGCTATCATTGTATACAGCAGAATATGGAAATTACTCCCCAGATCAAAAGACTTCAGTTCGTTGACATAATCATTTGCCTCTGGCACCCCATAGCTCGTCAAAATAAAAGTCATCATTCTTACCCCATACGGATTCAAAAATCCAACCAAAAACGCCATCATCCCTACCACTATCAGCGGTTTTTTCCTATATCCTTCAAGATGTAATTTCGGCTGTTTTATTCCATCCAATATACACACTCCAATTATCAATAAAATCATCGGCCACAGCGAAGCATGTAAATTAATTTGCACCAAAGACAACACCGGTATCCACCACAGATATTTGCTCTTATCGGTTTTTATGTATAACTCCAAAATATAAATTACCAACATCATTATGACATAGCTCACCACCTGCGCTCTCGTCGTTATAAACGAATATGACAAAAGTAAATCCGTCAGCATCATCAAAATCAAAGACAAATTAACATTCTTATTACTAAGTAGCATACATACTTTATAAATCAAATAACAAAGCACTCCGTTCAAGACCAACATCGCAATATAAATCCCCACTCCACCAAACGCCGAATAAAACAAATAAAAAATCGCTGCAAATCCATAATTTTGCACCGTTACCTCTAGATCCTCATGCATCGACAATTGATCTTCATAATATATTCCATTTTCTACAATTTCTCTCCCTTCCGCTAATACATACCAAGAGTCATTGTCCAAACTATTATGAAACACCATTACAGCCGCCACCGGCACCAAAAACGCGATCACATACTTCACCCAATTCATACAAATATTGTAACATACCGCCAGTTTTAAAATCGTCAAGATTGGTGTTTTCTTCTTGCGAAGCGCTATTATTGATAGAGCGAGCAAGAAAAAACGCCAAGATTGGCGATTTTAGACTGGCGGAGGGTGGGAGATTCGAACTCCCGCTCCAGATCACTCCAGACTAACGATTTAGCAAACCGTCCCCTTCAGCCACTTGGGTAACCCTCCGTCCTCATAATTTTATCACATTTCTATCTAATGTGCTATAATAAAATCATGACAAAAACGCAAGCAATTACTTGGGAAGCCGAAGAATACATCGTCAAATCCCACAACGCCATTTGGTATATCGGTCTCTTTTTAGTAGCCGGTGGCCTCGGCGCTCTCGCCGTATGGTTACAAGGTTGGACTTTTCTCGCCCTCATTATTGTCAGTGTAATTGCTATCTTAGTGTTCAACCTCCGTCCCCCCCGCAAAATCCACTATACTCTGAACGCTACTGGTCTCACCGAGGGCAAAATCAAACATCCTTTCACCGATTTCCGCGCCTTTGGTATCAGCCAAGAAGAGTCGCACTATTTCGCCGTTTTAATACCCAAAAAACGCCTTGGTTTAAATGTCAAAGTTTATTTTCCAGAAGGCAGTGGCGAAGCTATTGTTGACGCTTTAGGTGCTCATCTCCCTATGGAAGAAGTCAAAACCGATATTTTGGATAAATTAGTAAATTTCTTGCGCATTTAGAAAAAAGTGTGCTATAATAAACATAAGTAATTTTATTAAAGGTGGGTAAATGAACCAAAATACAACCGTAGATAGCGATCTACAAAAAGCAATCGATGATATTACTAAATCAACCAATGGGGATCCGCTCTTTTCTGATCCAGTAGCGGCACCAGCACCAGTCGGACCTTTCAAAGCCGCCAGTGCCACCCCGGCTATGCCGCCACGTCCTATGCCGCCGGTTGCTCCACGACCACCAATGCCGCCAAAAGCACCTGCGCCGATGCCAAAGCCAGAACCAATGCCAGCTCCAGAACCAGAGCCAATGCCGGTTCCGGAAGAAGTTGCACCAGCCGAACCAGTTTCTGCACCAATTGAAGATATCAAGCCGACCCCTATCGTACACGAAGACGAGCCAGAACCAAAAACTCCTTTCATGGAAGGAAATCTTAACATTGAACAAGTCAAAGAAGCTGCACTTCGCGAACTCGCCCCAATTGTCAACAAACTAAACATTCCAGCCGAGCAAAAATTCGGCATCTACAAAGATGTTATTGACAACTATCACGATTCTAGCGTTATCGAATCCGCCTATCACGCTGCTTCAGACATGAAAGATGATCAGGATCGTGCCGAAGCTCTCCTCTACATTATTGATTCTATCGATCGCATGTAAATAAAATCAAAAACTGCGTGCCCACCTCACGCAGTTTTTTTATTCGCACACTATTATTTTATCAATCTCAACCTATCTTCCGCTGTTTTAGCAAGACACATAATATCTCCAAAAACTCTACCAATTTCATCTTTAGAAAAGCCTTTTTCACCCCACACAAAAATTATTTCAGCAATTTCACTAGCCAAAATCCTCGAAAATATCTTAGGTTCATTCACATCCCACATCATAAAAATCATCTTCATTATTATTTCCCTATCACTAAATTTCAAAAACACTTCAAAATATCTCTGATAATTCAAAATAAAAATCAACATCTCAAAATAATCTCTCCGCCTAAGAAATACCCGATATTCTTCCAATATGTACGCTTCCCAATCTGGCAAAATCTTCATAACCGAACGATGATGGGTATAAATCGTAGAGCGCGTCACTCCTGCCTGCTTAGCAATTTGCTCCATCGTATCATATCTCGCATCAAAAAAGACCGCAAGAATTTTTTCTTCGGTCTTTTTATAACGACGATCTCTCATCCCACCCATACTATCATTCTATCATAGATAGAACTAGTACATTTCAGGAGCAGCCGCCGCTGATTTTTCCTCCGGTATTTCACATATTAGAGCTCCCATCGTAATCGCTGTCGCCGCAATAGAAGTAGCATTCTTCACCGCTTCCTTCGTCACCTTAGCCGGATCAATTACCCCTGCTTTTTTAAGGTCCACCAAACCTTTTTCTGGTGTCATCACATTTACACCAAATCCAGGCTTAGCATTTTCCACCGAAGCAAGCAACGCCTGTGCATTAAGTCCTGCATTTTCCATAATATGCACAAACGGAGCCTTAAGCGCATTCTTCACAATCCTCGCTCCGTTATCAGAATCATCCAAAGAGGAAGCTAGATTTACCAAAGTTACCCCACCACCAGTCACAATACCATCAAGAAGCGCCGCTCTAGTTGCGGCCACTGCGTCGTCCACACGGAATTTCTTTTCGTCAATTTCAGTTTCCGTTGCACCACCTACCTTAATTACTGCCACCTTGCCCTGAAGCGCTGCTGCTCGTTTTTCAAATTCTTCTCTTTCATAATCAGACTTTGCATTCTCAGCCAAAGCCTTAATTAGCTTAATTCTCGCTTCTACTTCACTACGCACCCCCGCTCCTTTAATAATCGTTGTCTCATCTTTCGTTGCAATTACTTTACCTGAAGAACCCAGCACCTCAAGTCCCACTTCCTCTAGCTTCAATCCCTTATCACCAGACACCACTGTCGCATCGGTCAAGATAGCAATATCTTCCATCACCTCTTTTCTTCTATCACCAAAAGCTGGCGCCTTAAGCACCAAAGAGTTAAACACCCCCTTAAGCTTATTTAGAACAAGAAGCGACAAAGCCTCACCTTCCACTTCTTCCGCAATAATCACCAAATCTTTCTTCCCCGCCTGCGCACATTTTTCCAAAAGTGGCAAAATATCCGACGCCGCCGAAATCTTCTTATCGGTCACCAGAATCAAGGGTTTATCAAACACAGCCTCCTGCCTATTTACATCCGTAATAAAGAAAGCTGAAGCATACCCCTTGTCATAAGAAAATCCTTCTACAATTTCCTGCTCCATCTCAAGACCTTGTCCCGCTTCTACCGTTACCACGCCATCTTTTCCAATCTTCGAAATCACCTCAGCAATCAATTCACCAATCTGTGCATCTCCCGCCGAAATCGTCGCTACTTCTGCTACCTTCTTGGAATTTCCTTCAATCTTCTCGGCCGTTTTTTCAATTCCTGTTACAATTTCCGCCCCAGCCTTCTCAATTCCTCGTCTAAGTTCCATCGGATTCACCCCAGCAGCAATCAATTTATTTGCCTCAGACAATATATTATAAGTAAGCACTGTTACCGTAGTCGTACCATCACCAGCCACTTTGTTCAACTTCTGTGCCGCTGTTTTAATTAGTTTAGCACCCACTGCTTCTCCCATCGTATCCTCAGTAGAAGGCAAATCCACCGCTTCAGCCACTGTTACACCATCGTGCGTAATCACCGGTGCGCCATAATCTTTTTCAACAATTACGTTTTTGCCCTTCGGACCAAATGTTACCTTTACCGCATCATAAAGTTGTTTCGCCCCAGATAATACTTTTTCACGAGCTTCCGCTTCATAATAAATCTTTTTTGCCATTTTATTCTCCTTTAATTAAAAGTTTTCCACAGACTTTTCCACAAGCCCTAATCAGCCTCTTACAGAGTTGCTAGCACGTCTTCTTCTTTTAGGATGATATAATCCTTCCCATCTGCCTTGATATCCGTCGTAGAATATTCCTTATAAACAATTTTGTCACCTTTTTTTACATCTTTCACTTCAGAACCTACCGACTCCACCACAGCATAAGCTGGTTTTTCTTTTGCTTCACCTAGCAATATCCCCGACTTAGTTTTTTCTAGTGGCTTCTCCACTATTGCCACAATTCTATCTTTCAACGGTTTTAGCGCCATTTTACTCCTTTTCTGTGCTTTAACAGATTATTTACCCTCATTATAGCACAAATTTTAGCACTTGCAACCCCCGAGTGCTAATCTTTTATGCTAATTTTAAACAAAGTTTCAAATGCCTCTGTTTTTAAGCCCTTTTTATCCAAAATCCATTCGTCCACCGCTTTCTTCACTCCCGGAAGCGCCGAATTATCATAATCATGTACAATAATAATTCCGTCTCTACTCATTTTATTTCCAACCAGTTTCAACCCATCCCTAATTGACTCATAAAAATCCCCGTCAAGAAAGCAAAAAGCAATTTTCTCCGGCAAATCTTCATCAGAAAAATCCGCAAACCACCCCTTCTTTATCATCGGTACTTTCAGCCCCGATCTTAAAAACCTCTCTTTCACTTCCCTTTTCGTCACCAAAAGTTTCCCCTTCTTAAAATTATCCCCTAAAGGCGAATTATCTTCGCTAGACTTCTCCGGCAATCCCTCAAACGAATCATAAATCCACAATTTTTTACCCAAACCCTTTAGAATTTCAGCTAACATCAAAGATGTATCACCCCTGTAGCACCCTAACTCCACAAAATCACCAGAGGTCTTTAGGCACTCCCTCGCCACCCTTAATATGTATTCTATCTCGCTGTTAGAAACTTGCTCATTTTTCCACACCATCGTTCATATATTAAAACATAGATAAAACAAAAAGTCAACGTTGCATTCGCCACTTCCACGTGCTACAATGAAAATGCAATTGTTAAATATATTTATCGATAGACATCTAATTTTTGTTAGAAAGTCTAAAGGAACATGTAACTGGCACCAAGAGGGGTCTGAATGCTTCTTTAGACGATGTCTGATGAATGTATTTGACAATTGCACCCTCGTGGTGCCATTTTTAATCTTGGTATTAATATGACCCATGAGGAT
>CAYOSV010000038.1:0-6572 GCA_964406725.1 uncultured Candidatus Saccharibacteria bacterium
TGGAGATAATAACACTACAGAGGCATCCTCTTCCATTTGCCCAAGCGGCTGGAAACTACCGAACCATGCAGACATCTCCGACGCAGCATCTAACTGGGATGCCTTTCGCCCAGTTACTGGTGGCAACTACAACGGCGGTACGCTCAACAATACCGGGAACGGGAACTGGTGGTCTACCAACGCGAATGGCGGTACTAATAGGTGGAACTTGAAATATAATGGCTCCTACCTATATACGAAATACAATAGTCGCTACAACGGGTTTTACGTCCGTTGCGTTAAGGCGTAAGTCTAGTCTCGCCTTTACCCAGACCTCCACCGGAGAACTTTGGTCGCACCCGTAGGTGCGACCAAAAATTTAGCAAAAAGGAAAAATATGAATGAATCAGATAAAGTAGATAAAACAATTAAGCCAGCTGAACCACTCGGTAAGGCAGCGGTGCGTCAGAAAATGGCAAGTGAGGACTTGACCGACAAGCCGCGACCAAACCATCGAGGTAGAGGGCGGACACCAGCAGAAAAGCGAGAAGTCTATGCGAGATATAATGAGCGGAAAAAAATTGTGTTTGAAGCGGAAGAAAGAAATACGGAATATTTGGTACTATTTCTCGCTTCGGATGGAGAAAATCCGGAACAAAAGAAGAAATATTATGTGATGGGTGGTAATTCGGCAATCATCTATGCCTATGATATAGCGCCGAGAATTGGGCGAAAAAGTGTGGTCCTGAGACCTGATCTAGATAATGGCCATTATAAATTCAAACATGGTGTGACATCTATTTCGGATCTTGAGCTTCTCACTGCTAAACTGGGGGAGCTGGGTATTGAACGGATGCCGATAAAGAACAATGATTTGATTGTGTATTTCCGCTTGAAGAGAAAGTATGAAAAAGATGAAATAAAGGCGCTCCTTAAGGTCCACCGAGATGAACTAAAGGAAATGAACAAAGTCCTCTATACAGATGTGACCTTTCCGGATATCCATAAACAGGTGATGGAACTTAGAACAGTAGTTTATCATAAGATGATCAAGATGGTGAGAACGGATAGAGAAGTGCTGCAAGACAAAATCTTGGAGCCGGTGTTTAAGATATCGGATGCCTACACGCTGATGGCGCATGGGGACAGAGAGATTCATGCGAGTGGAGTGGAGATGGCGGAGGCACTAGATATTCTGATGGATAGAGTGGCGATGCTCTCAGACCTAGAATTCTGGGATGTGGCGACCTGTGCGAGGGTAGGCAAAATCGCGGCGGGACTGAAGAATTTAGTGGTAGGTAAGATGGTGAATAGGGGCGAAGAAGAGCAGGACGTCAAGAAAATATGAGGCTGGGTGCAGAAACGGATGCCGACTGGCTAAGAGACGTGGAGAACCGCGTTTATTTTTATCTCTATGTGGCGTATCTTGAGGCGCGGAAAGGTGGAAAGAGGGCAACCTTTGATGAACATAGATTCGAGATTAATGAATTTGAGAATTTATTACACTTAACCCAGGTGATTCTGATGAATAGATACAAGCCTTTAAGGGGGACGGCGCATGTAGTGTTTAACCCGGTGATGCGAGAAATCTTCGCGGCGGCTTTTCGCGATAGAGTGGTGCATCATTTTATCTATATGCTGATATATGACTGGTGGGATAGACATTTCATCTATGATTCGTATTCTTGTAGAGAAGGAAAGGGGACTCTAATGGGGATACGGCGATTGCAGCACCATATTCGCTCAGCATCTTTTAATAATACCAAGGAAGTGTGGGTGATTACACTAGATGTGCAAGGGTTCTTTATGAGTCTGAACCGCGAGAAACTATATCAGCGGGCGCTGTGGGGGCTGAACCGGCAATACAAAGGTCATAAAGGGGTGATGTACCAGCTGGTCAAATACATGCTGAGAGAAGTGATTATGGATGATCCGGTGAAAGGGGCAAAGCTAAAGGGGTGGCCGAGGGATTGGCGATATTTGCCAGATAGCAAGAGCCTTTTGAAACAGCCACATGGAGTCGGGATAGTGATTGGGAATTTGACTTCGCAACTTTTGTCTAATATATTCCTGGACCTTCTAGACAGATATGTGAAATTCGACCTTGGATACAAGCACTATGGGCGGTATGTGGATGATTTTTATATCGTGGTGACCAGGGAAGACCTGCCGCGAGCGATAGCGGATATTGCTGTGATTGAGCAGTATCTGAAGCGGCTGGGACTGGTCCTTCACCCGCGGAAGCGGCGGATACAGCCGGCCTCTAGGGGTGTGGCATTTCTTGGGGCGGTGGTATATAAAGATGTGATACATCCTAGTAAGAGGCTTAAGAAGAATACCCAGAAGGCCTTCTATGAATATTCACGCGGGAGAGGAAGTGCGGACAGTCTAATATCTTATGTGGGGCATCTAAAATACATGAAACACTATAAGTTTCTCTGTCGGACATGCGAGGGGGTAGGGCTGCCGCGGGAATTCTGGCGGCAGTTCGAAAAGGAAGATTAATGATTGTAATGGTTTTGGTGAGGTGGAGTGCTGGGTAAAGGCGAGACTAGACTTACGCCTTAACGCAACGGACGTAAAACCCGTTGTAGCGACTATTGTATTTCGTATATAGGTAGGAGCCATTATATTTCAAGTTCCACCTATTAGTACCGCCATTCGCGTTGGTAGACCACCAGTTCCCGTTCCCGGTATTGTTGAGCGTACCGCCGTTGTAGTTGCCACCAGTAACTGGGCGAAAGGCTAATATGCGCTTTTGCCTGTTTTTTGTGTTTGAGGCGACCCACGGAGGTGACGGGAAAAGGTGTGTACTTAAGGCGTAATGCACCATAGCGAAGGAATAACTTAAAATCCTTGAACTCCTTGAGGTCCATCAGGATATGCGTTTTGTCTTCTTATAAGAAGAGTATTCCTGACCTCCACCTCGTTTATGCGACTTTTCGGTGTAATCGCCTTAAAGTCGGGGTAGTTATACCCTATTTATATTATAGCGGTTATGTTTTGGGCCAGATTGTTTCGTTTTTTATACTGTCTGGGAGGTAGGATTTGTCTAGGTGGAAGCCGGATTCCCATTTTTGACCCTCACCGAAGCCTAAATCTTTCATGAGTTTGGTGGGGGCGTTTCTTAAGTATGTGGGGACGGGTTCGTTCATGGATTTTTTGGCGAGATCGAGAGCCTTATACCAAGCGTCGGTAGTGGCGCGGGATTTTTTGGAGAGAGCGAGAGCTACGGTGGCGTGGGCGAGGATGAGGCCGGATTCGGGCATACCGACTCTTTCTACGGCCCCAAAACAGGCGGTAGCGAGAGAAAGTGCCCCGTTTCCGGCGAGACCGATGTCTTCGGAAGCAAAAATCACCATTCTTCTTGCAATAAACTTGGGATCCTCGCCGGAATTGACCATACGTGCAAGATAATAGAGGGCGGCGTCCACATCGGAGCCGCGCATGGATTTGATAAAGGCAGAGATGTTGTCGTAATGGTGGTCACCTTTTTTGTCGTAGCCGGGGAGTTTTTTGCCGGCGGCTTCTTCGACTACTTCTTTTGTGATAGGTTGAGCGAGCGAAGCGGCGAGTTCTAAGTCGCCTAGAGCAGAGCGGGCATCACCACCAGAGAGTTCGGCTAGATAATCTAGGGCGTCTTTTTCTATTTTGATATTTTCTGATTTAATAGCGTTTTTTAAGACTTTTAAGATGGACTTTTTGTCTAAAGGAGAGACGATGACCACGCGAGAGCGGGAGAGGAGCGGGGAGATGACTTCAAAGGAGGGGTTTTCGGTGGTGGCGCCAATAAGGGTAATGAGACCGGATTCGACGTGAGGGAGGAAGGCGTCTTGCTGGGCTTTGTTAAAACGGTGGATTTCGTCTACGAAGAGTACAGTCCTGATTTTTAGATTCCAATTTTGCTTGGCTCTTTCGATGACGAGCTCAATGTCTTTTTTGCCAGAGGTGACGGCGGAGATTTCAACAAAGTCGGCTTTGAATTCTTTGGCTAAGATACGTGCGAGAGTGGTTTTGCCAGTACCAGGAGGACCCCAAAAAATTAGGTTGACAGGCTCTTTTTTCTTGACAATTTCGGTTAAAATTTTACCATCACCTATGATTTTTTCTTGACCAACGACCTCTTTTAAGGTTTGTGGTCGCATCCTCTCCGCTAGGGGTACTCTATTCATAAAGAAATTATAACACTTTATAGAGATATATGGTATAATGTGGGTAACAATAAATAAAAGGAGTTATTAATGCCTAACACATATTATACCACCCCAGCTGCGTATGAGGTGACTGTATCAAACGAGATGGCTATTTGGATGGCGGTTGCTGGGGTGGCGGCGCTAATTGGTGGGATTTTGATTTATTTTTTGTTTGTAAAACCAGAAACGGAGCCAAAAAACGATTTTTTGAAGTGGTTGAAGGACTTTTTGTCGTTCAAAATTATGTGGATTGAGCCGATTCTCAAGGTGATTTATTATATGGCAACTATTTTTACGATTATATTCTCGTTTTCGTTCCTGTCGTATGGCGGTACGGGGGTGTTGGCGTGGTTAGGTTGTTTATTCTTTGGTCCGATTACGGTGCGTCTTGGGTATGAGATTATGATGATGCTTATTATGATTTGGCGAAATACACGGGATATTGCGGAGAATACTGGACGTAAGCCATCAGCAGTGATAAAAGAAGCCGTAGAAAAGGCTGCTGTTAAGTCAGACAAAGCTGCTAGCAAATCCAGTGCAAAAAAGAAATAAACCTCTACTTTAGCGAATTGACGATAGTGGCGACGCGGTGAGCGACGCCGCTATTTCCGTCGATGATTTTGGCAGATTTGAAGAAGCTTTGAATCTCGGGTTTGATAAGAGAATAGTGAGTGCAGCCGAGGACGATGACGTCGGGGGTTTGATTGATGTTTTTGAGGAGTTCGGTGAGTTTTTTGGTGACGTTGCCTTTGTTTTCGATAGTGTCGGCTAGGCCAGGGCAGGGGAGGAGGGTGATGGTTTGATCTTTCTTAAGATTTTCGGCGATTAATTGTTGAGCGCGTTCGGACTTGACGGTGCCGGGGGTGGCGAGGACGAGGATGTTCTTGGCGTCGGTTTTTGCGGCTAGTTTGATAGCTGGCTCGGTGCCGACGAATTTGATTTCGGGGTAATTTTTGCGAAGTATTTGAATGCATTTGACTGTGGCGGTATTGCAAGCGATGACGATGATCTTGGCGCCCCAGTTTTTGAGTTTGTTGACGTTATTTGTGACGATTTTTATAAGTTCTTCATCGGATTTTTCGCCGTAAGGGCAGTTTTTGGAATCGGCAATATAAAAATATTCCTCATCTTTTAAGAGGTCTTTTATAGCGTGCATGACAGTGGTGCCGCCCATGCCGGAGTCAAAAATTCCAATTTTCATCGTTTTATTATATAATATTATCCATGAATGTTCAAGCGGTGCAGATTGCGGTGACGGTGAAGCCGGGAGCAAAGGTGCAAAAGATAGTTTCTGATGATGACGGAGGTTTGACGGTGTATCTTCATGCGCGGGCGCATGACGGAGAGGCGAATGTGGCGCTGATTAAGGCTTTGGCGGATTATTATGGTGTTTCTAAGTCGTGTGTGGAAATTCTCCGAGGGCAAAAAAGCCGGCGGAAGGTGGTTTTGATCTTGAAATAGGGTTTTTAAGAGGTGGGATTGCAACCCGTTTTTATTTTTTCACAAAAAAATGTTATAATAATTTTTGAAGAAGAATAGTTTATATTAATTTTAACAAGGAGCTATCCTATGTCTAGTGAACCACAAAAAGATTTTGATGGGTGGATAAAAGTAAAATCAAACATATAATTTTATGGGGATCCCGCTTACTTCAAAAGAACATTATGGTACTTGGTATATAGAATTTGAATTTAAAAACAAAAAGCAATTTGCAGCTTTGGCGCAGGCAAGAGTTTTTAGTGTTTATCGATTACATAGAAAAATGGGCATGGTACCGAATTCTGATTTGAAGCTCGTAAAGAATGGGTTTAAGAATTTATATTTCTAAAAAATACTCCTCAACTTATAGTTGAGGATGGGCGGGTATTCCCGAATAACTTCATTGTATCAAATAGTTTTGGTCTTGTAAAGATCTCCATTGCATCGGCTACAATAATTAAAACAACTAAATTAGGACATATGATTTGGTATAATATGTCCAGGGAAAGGATTATTGTATGTCAGAAGAACTAGTCAAAGAAAGGTATACCATTGATAAGAACGATGTTAAACGGCGAGCAAGACGTTCTTATACTGATGAATTCAAACGGCAAATTCAAAGAAAAAGATTAGGCTGAACGCCTAATCCCTAATCCACAGAATACTGCTTGCTAGGAGCGTATTCTACTTTTATTATACCTCAAGCGGAACTATTTGTCAATGGATATGGATATGGATATGGATATGGATATGCGTAGCTTACCCACCATATCCTGCATTTCACCTACGGCGTCCGAACCCTACGGGTTCTTGCCCCCTCTACGAACCAAAAAATAAAAAAAGACCGAAAGGTCTTTATTTATTTTTTGGTGAGTCGGGAGGGGCTCGAACCCTCGACACCGGGCTTAAAAGGCCCGTGCT
>CAYOSV010000039.1:0-6405 GCA_964406725.1 uncultured Candidatus Saccharibacteria bacterium
TGTGACCTGCTCGTTACGAATGAGCTGCTCTACCAACTGAGCTACAGCGGCACTTCTTAGATTATATCATACTTCCCTATTTGTTGCGAGCATTGATAGCGTGAAGAATCTTGGAGCGGGCGTGAGGAGTGATGATTTTGTCGAGCCAGGAGGTCTTGGGAATTTGGTTTTTGGAAGTCAAAATTTCCACTACATCGCCATGCTTCAATTTGGTATTTAGATTACTCATCTTGCCATTGATTTTGACGCCGACAACATGGTCACCGATTTCCGAATGGAGACGGTAGGCAAAATCTAGCGGCAAAGCACCTTGAGGTAGATCCAAAATATCGCCTTTGGGAGTGTAGACGAAGATGCGGTCGGCAAAGAGGTTTAATTTTAGTTTTTTAAGATCAACTTTCTTCCCTTCCCGGAGCTTTGCTGCGGTCATTTGAAGCTCGGTAATCCAAAGAAGGTTGGTGGGGAGATGCTCGATTTTGCCTTTTTTGTAATTTTCGGTGAGTTTCTGCTCGTTGTAATAAAAGCTGGCGGCAAGACCGCGTTCGGCAAATTCGTGCATTTCTTTGGTTCTAATCTGAAATTCCACAATATGTTTGTCTTTAGTGATAACAGTAGTGTGGAGAGACTGATAACCGTTTTGCTTCGGCATGGCAATGTAATCTTTGATGCGGCCGTCCATGGGGGTATAAAGCGAGTGGATGATGCCAAGCGTGAGGTAACAAGTAGTAACGTCGTCCACGATAATACGCAGGGCGGTGAGATCGTAAATTTCGTTGATGTTTTGATTGTGCTTGGCGAGTTTTTTGTGAAGTGAATAAACTGACTTCACGCGACCAGAGATGGTGAATTTGATTTTTTCGTCCTTCAGAGCTTTGCCGACCTCTTCTTCAATTTTTTTGAGAGAGCGGGCGGCTTGCTTGTTGTATTTTTCAATTAAATCCTTGAGGTATTCGTAGCGTTTGGGATCAACATATTTGAAGGCTAGGTCGGCCATTTCCACTCTTAGAAGGCCCATGTTAAGTCGGTCAGCTAAGGGTGCAAAGACTTCGAGGGATTCTTTGGCGATTTTTTTCTGCTTGTCGGGGGGGAGAGCGCTGAGGGTTCTGAGATTGTGAAGACGATCGGCAAGTTTGATAATGAGAACTCTAATGTCGTCGCCGAGGGCAACCATGAGCCTTAAGAAATTGTCTTTGGTCTCGGGGAGGTAGGTATCAAGATCGCGCATACCGTTTCTGGCGACAGAAAGCTTAGTAACGCCATCTACGAGGAAAGCCACGGATTCGCCGAATTCTTCTTTGATGTCATTTAGGGTGACATTGGTATCTTCTACAGTATCATGAAGAATGCCAGCGATGACCGTATCCTCGTCCATACCCCAGTCTTCCAGGATTTTTTTGACAGCTAAGGGGTGAATAATGTAGGGCTCGCCGGTCTTTCGGAATTGGCCATCGTGAGCCTTCCTTGCCATCGCCTCAGCTTTTTTTACACGGTCCATAGATAGATTATATAACAAAAACAGTTGTTTTTGTTATTTTAATCTGTCGATGAGGTTTTGTAAATCGGTGAGGTTTTTGCATTTGAAAGTGAGGCTCTTGCCGCTGATTTTGACAACAAGACCATACTTGGCGGAGAGAGCGTCTTCGTCTTTGTGATACTTATCGCGCTTCATGAGAGCGGCGGAGGATTTTTTCTTGTGGTCTTGGAAATATCTCTCGACTTTCCGCGCGGTCCAACCTTCTTCAACGATTTTTGGTACTAGCTTCCTAATAGTCTCTTCGTCTCGGTTGACGAGGGGGCGCATGACGCCTTCGGTGAGTTTTTCTTTGACCATGATGTGTTTGATGTCATCGGGGAGGTTTAAGAGCCTGATAGTGTTCTGGATGGTGATTTCACTTTTGCCGACTTTGGCGGCGATGTCTTCGTCGGAAAGATTGAACTGGCTTTTGAGCTTGGCGTAAGCGGTGGCGAGCTCGATGGGATTCAAGTCTTCCCTTTGGGCGTTTTCGATGATGGAAATTTCTAGGCGGTTTTGAGAATCTAGAGTACGGACGATGGCGGGGATTTTGTCTAACCCGGCGATTTTGGCGGCGCGCCAGCGTCTTTCGCCGGCGACGATTTTGTATTTACCGTCTTCCTTTGTCACAACGATGGGCTGTAATACGCCATGTTCTTTGATGGAAGCGGCGAGAGCATCTATGGCCTCGGGTGAAAAATCACGACGGGGCTGCTCTTCGTCTGGGAAAACCTCTTTTAGCTTAAGCTGTTTTAGCTCGGAAGATTTTTTGTCTTCTAGAGCGGTGAGATCAAAATCTTCATCTACCAAATCGGTAGGAATCAGCGCGTCAAAACCGCGGCCAAGCCCACTCATTTGGTCCTCTTTTCTACTTCTCTTGCGAATTCCTTGTAGGCTTTGGCGCCGCGCGAGAATTTGTCATAATCGCCGACTGGGGCACCGTGACTGGGTGCTTCGGCTACGCGAACGTTGCGCGGGATAGTGGTCTTGAAAGTAAGGTCTTTGAAGTATTTTTTGATCTCGGCGAGGACTTGGCTGGAGAGGCTGGTGCGCTTGTCATACATGGTGGCGAGCACTCCTAGGAGCTTGAGATTAGGATTGGCTTGTTTTTTGACTAATTTGACGGTCTCGAGAAGCTGAGCCACGCCCTCTAAGGCATAGAACTCGGTCTGGACTGGGAGCAAAAGGTAGTCAGATGCAATCATGCCGTTGACGGTCAAGAGGCTGAGCGATGGTGGCAAATCTATTACGATATACTGATAATTTTCCCTGACTTTGTTCACGGCGTCACGCAGGCGGACGAATCTTTTGTTCAAAGTGGCGATTTCGACTTCGGCGTTGGCGAGCTCTGGGGTGGTGGGAGCAAGATGATAATGTTTGTATTTGGTGTGGCGGATGCAGTCTTTAATATCGGCAGTGCCGAGCAAAACCTCTGTCATAGTGGTACCGAAATTTTTGTCGTTTTTGTCAAAACCGAGACCAGAGGTGGCATTGCCCTGAGGGTCAAAATCTATGAGGAGGGTCTTTTTCTTGTCTTTGGCGAGATAATAGCAAAGGTTGACAGCGGTGGTGGTCTTGCCGACACCGCCCTTTTGGTTAGTTATACAGATTACCTTCGCACTCATTGAATTTATTATAACACAAAAAATAAGCTCTTTGAAGAGCTTATTTTTTATTTGATTGATGTAATCTGGATTTCAGAGTATTTTTGGCGATGACCGGTCTCGGTGTGGACCCGCTTCTTGGAGTGATAGCGAATCACGCGAACTTTGTCGCCCTTCACCTCTGGGGTGATTACTTTGGCCGAAACTTTTACGCCTTTTACGGTAGGAGTGCCGACAGTGGTCTTATCGCCGTCGATCACGAGTAAAGCATCAGTTTCGAGCTCTTTGGTGCCTGCTGGGAGGAGGTCCACCCAGAGGGTCTCTTTTTCCTCGACGAGATATTGCTTCCCGCCTACGAGGATAACTGCTTTCTTCATATAAATCCTTTATTTATTCTTATAATTATATCACAGATTTAAGTTTTTAACAACTGGTTTAACTCTAAAAGGGTTTCTTCATAAGCAGGGTCGGACTCGTCGAGAGAGTCTAACTTTTCGTTTAGGCTTGAAATCCGGGCTTTTTTTAGCTCTTTGATATAGAGTTCCATGAGAAGCCTGGATTCTTTTTGATAATCCAAATCCTTGATGGAGCCGTAATTATTACTAAAGACTAGCTCTAACTCTGAGAGCCTGGATTCGTCGGTAGGTGTCTCGAGTGGGATGTCTTCATCTGAGAGCTTGCCAAAGATTTTGAGAGCGAGGAGATTATCTTCTAACTTTTTGAGATTGTCGGGAGTGGCAGTGGTTTTGGGTTTTTTAAGAAATCTAGTAGTGGATTTTTTGGCTAATTCTTCTTCCAGACGGCCGTTTTTTTCTCTTAAAACCGCTTCGGAAATGCCTAATTTCTTGGCGATTTTGGCTTCGTAGGTAGCGCGCTCGATTTCGTCTTTGACAAACCCCAAGAGGTGGAGGGCGATGTCGGAGTATTTTTTCTTGTCGGGAGCTAAGCTTAGATTGAGAGACTCGGCGTATTTTTCGAGAAGCCAGTCGATGGCGGGAATACGGTCTTCTACGGCTTGTTGCCAGAGACTGGGGTCTTTTTGGATGAGCTCGTCGGGGTCTTTGGCACCATGGTAATTTGAGATAATAGTAAGGTCAATACCAAGCTCGCCAGCAAGCTCCACGGCGCGCTCGGTGGCTTTGACGCCAGCCGCATCACCGTCGTAGGCGAGACGAATGTCATTAGTCAAGCGCGAGAGGATTTTGAGATGCTGGGGAGTCATGGCGGTACCACTCGTCGCGACAGCGGTTTTGACGCCGGCTTGATGAGAGGAAATAACGTCCATATTTCCCTCTACAATCACTACATAGCCGTTTCTTCTAATAGCTTCTTTGGCCTGAAAGAGACCAAAAATAAAATTAGATTTGTTAAATAGGATGGTTTCGGGAGTATTGAGGTATTTGGGTTCGCCGCCATCAATGACGCGGGCGGTATAGCCAATGACCTGGCCGTCGGTGTCAAAAAACGGAATCATCATGCGGTTTTTGAATAAATCTTTTTCGAAGCGATTTAGAAGACCGGCGACACCTAGTTCTTCTAGGGCGAATCCGCGCTTTTTTAAGGCATCGATTAGGGCGTGGCCGCTTGGTGGGGCATAGCCGATTTTGAACTCAGCCACAGTAGTGCGACTAAGGTTTCTTTTGTAAAAAACATATTCGCAAACTTCCCGGCTTCTAGCTAGGCAAGCCTGGTAATATTTAGTGGAGAGGCTGAGGGCTTCTTTGGCACGTTTCTTTTTTTCGATGAACTTTTGATCGGTTTTTTGGTTTAGATTGCCATATTTCTTGGGGTCTAAGCCGGCCTCTAAGGCTAATTTTTCGAGAGCTTCTTTGAAGGTGATTCCCTCTACTTCCATGATGAAGGTAAAGATATCGCCGCCTTTGCCGGCGGAAAAGTCGTGCCAAATGCCTTTTTCGGGAGAAACCATAAAACTAGGGGTCTTGTCTACACCCCATGGAGAGCGGCCTTTGAGATTGCGGCCGGTGCGTTTCAACTCCACATAGCGACCCACGACATCCTCTACTTGGAGTCTAGATTTTATTTCCTCTTTTAAGTCGTACATGCTATAATAATATTATATCATGGACAGTCAGGACTATCTGAACCAAATTTCGGCTGAGGCAAAACCAGCAAAAAATAATACTGGCCTAATGAAAATTATTACCTCTAAATATTTTATGTGGGGGATGATTGCTTTGGCGGCCCTGATTGTGATGATGATTTTTGGTTCAATAATGGGTAGCAACAAGAAGCCTAGTCTGGAAGTAGAATGCTATACTCTAAATCTGCATCTATCGAGCGATGTAGAATTGATAGATACTTACCAGCCAAATGTAAAATCCTCAAAGTTGCGTTCGCTTTCGGCGAGCTTAAAAGGGATTTTTTCTAATACTTCTTCCCAGCTAACTAATTATATGGAGCAAGCTTTCAAAATAGATGAGAAAAAGTTGGCAAATTATGCGGAGGAAGCGGAGCTAAATAAAGAGGCTCTTAATGAGGATTTGTTTGCAGCCAAAATCAATGGGCTACTGGATAGGACTTATGCGCACAAAATGGCACTGGAAATTTATACGATTATAAGCGATGAAACTGGGATTATCGATACTGCCAAAGACGATGATTTGAAGTCAATCCTGAAAAACTCTCAGACTAGTCTGGAAAATCTCTATAATGAATTTAGCAATTTTTCAGAGACAGAAACTTAAATATCTAAACAGGAGTAATTATGGGAGAAAAATCTGGCAAAATTAAAGAAAAAGTTTCTACTGTAAAAGAAAAAGATTCGGGGTTTCGCAAGGAATTTATCGAATTTATCAATCGGGGTTCGGTGGTAGACCTCGCAGTAGGTGTGGCGGTAGGTGGAGCGTTTACGGCAATTGTTAATTCCCTGGTGAATGACATTATAATGCCAGTCGTAGGGTTGATTGGCGGTGGTGTGAATTTTCGCGATCTCAAAATTGTGATTCCGAATTTCTTTGGCGGGGACACCGAAGCGGTGATTGCTTATGGCAATTTTATTCAAAATGTGATTGAGTTTTTGATTATTGCGTGGGTGATTTTTATGTTGATTAAGGCGATGAATCGGCTTAACCGAAGGAAAGATGCGAAGGCTGAGAAAGAGGCGAAAGCCGAGAAAGATAGTAAGAAGAAATAGCAATACTGGATTTTTTATCTGTCTTTCGTAAACCATTGATTTCGCGCCAGGAGTGACAGTTTCTTTATCAGTCTCTCTTGAATAGATGATTTTCTAATAGAAATAATAAAATACTATTTTCCTCAATGATGAAA
>CAYOSV010000040.1:0-6248 GCA_964406725.1 uncultured Candidatus Saccharibacteria bacterium
CGAAATCTTCGCCGTTGACCTGAGAATGTACCATAAACAACTCGTCGCCAAACTTGGCATAATGACCGGAAGTCTTGTAGAGATCGGTCTTGGTGATGTGGGGGGTCCAGACTTTTTTGAAACCCTCACGACCTCTGAGGCCGAGAGAGTAATTGGCCATTAGTTCCCTCAGTTCGGTACCACGAGGAGTGAAAAGTGGTAGACCAGCACCGACTAAATCTGAAAAACAGAATAAATCTAGCTCTTTGCCCAGTTTGCGATGGTCGCGTTCTTTGGCTTCTTCTTGGCGTTTCAAATATTCGGCCAACTCCTCCTCTGTTGGGAAAGCGACACCATAAATTCTGGTCAACATATTACGCTTTTCGTCGCCACGCCAGTAAGCGCCGGCGATACGAGTGAGTTTGAAAGCGCCGATGTCGTTGGTATTTTCTACGTGGGGACCTTTACAGAGGTCGGTAAAGATGTCACCGAGGTCGTAGAAGCTGATTTCTGCTTTTTCTGGCAATTCTTCGATTAATTCAATCTTGTAATCTTGCTTATGGTCCCTAGCCCAGTCAAGAGCGTCGGATTTTTTGGATGAACGCTTGGTCATCGGAAGATTTTTGGCGACGATGGCGTGCATTTTCTTCTCAATTTTTGCCAAATCTGCATCGGTGACTTTGGACTTGCCAAAATCTATATCGTAATAAAATCCGTCATCTACGGCAGGGCCGATGCCGAATTTAGCATGAGGGTATAACTCTTGGACGGCAGCTGCGAGGACGTGGCTTAAGGTGTGGCGCATGGAATTTAAATCGACTTCCTTTTTCATTTTTTCCTTTCTTCTTCAAACTACTATAATTATATCATAAACTTGACTCATATCACCTTTACGAAGCTATTTTGTGGTGAAACAGATTATAACACATTTTATAAAAATAAAGCGGCTCGGTACCGCTTTATTTTTTTGGGGTTTGGCTGAGATTTTATGATGAGGCTTGGACGCACCGCACATAGCGCCCATCGGAGCGGGGGATGTCGCCGAGGGTATATAGGCTACCACCATTGTAACCCAGGGAGTACCGCCTAGCACCATCATAGGCCTCACTCCCCCACCAGTACCCGCGCGTAGCCTCATAGCGCAGCGTACCAGTGGCGTAAAATCCGCCCAGAACTGGGGAAAAGCTATTTATATTTCTCTGGTCATCAATCTGGGTATTACTGGGTAAGGTCCAGCCTTTTGGACAGATGCTTTCTGTTGCTGGATTTATATTGGTCGCTGGATTAGTCGATGTGGTGTTTTTATCAACGATAGTACCAGCAGAAGCCAGAGTATAGTTGTACCAGACGGTCATGCCACCACTGTGCTCGGTCACCCCGCTATGGATACAACTGTTTTCGTAGACTAGTCCCCAACCGGTCTGGGTGGAACTATTCCATCCGCCATAGCATTGGTTCTTACCACTAGTATTTGGGCCACGCTTTACTAAATCATAGGTAGTGAGCGTACGCGTCACGGATACATTTGAAGTCTCTGGCTCTAGGGTGAGGCTGGATACACCATCATTAGTAGGATCGTCTGGGTCTGCAGCATTATTCTCGTCATATCCGAGCCTCAAATTGTCTGTCATCCAGCAGGTACCGTTAATTTTGGCTACGGCATAGGTCTTGTTGTCTCTTGCGTCTATTAGGGTATCGGTCTGGCCGTTGGCTACTCTATCACACATTTTGGATGCGGTGCTATTGTCCATATCCTGCATTCTATAGTATTTACCAATCTTGGTCTTGCCACTAAATACGTCTGCAAAGGTGGTAGGGGTGGCCGCTAGAGTAATCACGCCGTTTCCTTGCCCGATCGTAAAGGTAGTGTTTTCGGTGGTTACAGAGTTTAGGATACCTACTGAGCCAGCACCAGTACCCCAACTGCCAAAGTAGTATTCACCAGCCACTGTATTATCAAAAGTTGGGTAGAAGTAGTAGGTATTGTTGTAGGATAATCCTGATACGGTGGGTGCTGACGAAGTTGCGGTACCCTTGAGGTTTGCTCCTTGACAGTCGCCTGCTACAGTACAGACCTTTACGCTAGTTACTCCAGTGCCTAGTGAAAATGAGATATTTTGAGTATTGGGGGTCCAGACTGCATAGAGGATAGTGATGTTTTGGATAGTTTGGTCTAGGTAATAAGTAGCGCCAGTACTGTATTCTGTGCCAGTACAAGTAGTAGCGGGATTAGCCGTAGTGCCACCTACCGTCCCCTCACACCAAGATTTGAAGGTGTAGCCTGGCCTTACGGGTGTGGTATTTGGTAATGTGATACTGGTAATTGCACCAGTAGTACTAGTAGGTGCTAAGGGGGATGGCATATTGGATACATCGCCGGTGGTCTGATCAAAAGAAATGGCGAAAGCGACTGGATTGGCGACGGCTACTAGCTGAAAGGTATTCTTGTAATTACCGGCTGCTCTTGTATAGTCTACTCTTGCACCTAAGCCGATTTCGTAGTCATCCATGACGAGTTCGGTAATGTCTGTACTATAGATATCTTGGCTGGTTTTGTTTGGCTCATCAGTGATGTTTAGAGTAGTGCCGGCGGTAGTGGGGGCTGGTAAGAAATTCTGAGACACGGTATTATCTATTACTACACTGCTGGAACCAGATTTAATCACGTATTTATTTGGTATCATACCCCATTTATTATTGTAAGTAGTAGTATCAAAGACGGCTTCGGTGATTGGGGTAGTGATAGAACTTAAGGTATTTGCTGTAGTGATACTGGTATCCGTATTAGTGAGAAGACCATTATCGTCTGGGCCTACGACTTGCAAAGTATAGCCAGTATAGTTATTGGTCTTTACGCCAAATTTAGCCTTATCCGCATCAGCAGATTTAGCAAAGTTACCATTAGCACTAGTTAGTACAATATTCACTCCTGCTGATACATATCCTGTCGTCATATCAAGTGAAGTAGTGCTGGCTACCGGGGCTACAGCGGCTTCGGCTGAAGGATCTGTCAGGACGACTGGGCAGGCCGCAAGCGTTAATAGTATAATAAGGATGGATAGTGATGCTATGCCAAAGATTCTAGCGTATTTTTGTTTAGCGATATATCCAACGCCACTGCACCGTGGGAAACAGAGTTTTCTTCGATATGAATAAGGGTCCGAAGAAGACTCTTCCGGACCACGGTGTAGTGCAAAATGAGAATGATGTTGTGAAGTGGATTTTCTGACTTCACGGGTTTGATTGATTTTTTGTATGGCCTTTTGTAGCATGACGCTCCTTTATTATTTTTATTAGCGGATGTCATCCTTAGGTCTGATACTAAAAATGGCACCACGAGGGTGCGATAATCACGTATGTTCATCAGTAACCTGAACGAAACATCTATGACTCCTCCTGGTGCCATTTTACGTTTCGTCCAAATTACAAAAATTGGGCTACTGCTTATCAATAAACATACATAATTATCGCACTTTTATTATAGCATGCTTTTTTAAATTTGTGTCAAAAAACTTATTTTATTTTGTGGCGTATTGCGCCAAAGTGGTTATTTTTTGACGACTTTTTTGGTGACGTCAAATTTTTCCATGTATTTGCCTAGCATGAGACGAGTCTGGGCGTAGTAGGCGGCGATGGATTGATAGAGAATCGAGGTGACGGGCATCAAAATCCACTGAAGTAGCATGGAGAGATTCTTCCCTTTTCTGTATTTAGCTGGACGAGGCGGAAGCATCCGAAAAGATACCAGAACTGTAGCAATAAGACCGATCATGGCAAAAGTTTCGATAATACTGACAATGTTTGGTAGATTATAGCCGACCATGGCGTGAGAGGAGGTATTCATAATCATCGGGACCCAAGCGCCAAAGGTAATCAGCGGAGCCATGATGGCGAGGGTAATGTGACCGTCTAGAAGCCGCCAGAATTTGGGAAAAAGTTGCCAGAAAGGCACGGGGCGCTCGGATTTTTTGGTGAAAAGTCGCACGGCTACATAGGCGACGTCGGAAGCACCGTAATACCAACGGCGAACTTGGATGAATTGAGCTTTGATAGTCTTGAGGAAAGTCTCGTCTAGGACGGCGTCTTGGTAAATCGGAATTCTGATAGGTAGAACCGTGTAGTCTCCACCGAAGAAAAAGAGGCTGCGCCAGTACTGGTGGCCGTCCTCTACGATGGTGCGTTTACTCCAAAAATCCATGGCCTCGAGAGCTTGCAATGGCTGAGAATGGCTAGCAAAATTCCTCAGAGCGTGGGGGCGCATGGTGGTAATCACATTGAAGAAGGAGTTGGATACCGCGATGACACGAGTAGGGGCGGGGGCATCCCAGATGTTGTTCATAAAAAGTGAGACCGGCTGGTAGCTGAGACGCTGACGGTCTGGATGGGTGACAAATTCATAAGCTACATTGTCTAGATATTTGGGATGGACGCGGTTGTCGCTATCTAGAGAAGTGACGATGGTGTTTTGGACGGAAAGATGCTTTTTTTCAAAATATTCGGCGATTTTGTGGCCAGCATAGGTGAGATTGGGGCCTTTGCCAATCACTTCGCCGGGCAAGCCATCTGGATGTTTGATTAAAAGACAATCTTTGAAAGTGTCTTTGAATTCTTGGTACAAAGTCTTGACGGTTTTTTCCATTTCTTCCCCACCGCGCTCCTCGTAAGCGAGGGCAAAAATAATCCGGTTTTTGGGAAAGGTGGAATTTTTGATGGCCTCAATGGAAGGTCGGAGAACTTCAATAGGCTCATTATATGCAGTCATGATGATGACGTGAAGAGTCTTCTCCGGATCGGGGTATTCACTGGGCATAGCAGCCATGAGCTTCAGATTTTCAATATGCTCTTCGTGATGATAACTTCTGGAATTGTCGTCTCTTAACCGCTCGTAGGCAGCATGGGGATCTGCGAGATCTTCGAGACGGCCGCGCCAGTCTACACGTTCGGCGCGTTTGATGACTTTGTATCCTTGGACGGTGCGGTAGGCGACACCGATGGCTTTGACCAGTGTGCTGGCGATGATGACAAAAAGATAGACGGCACCAAGAACTGGATTGATGACAGAAAAAACAAACAGCAAAACAATAGCAGCATAAGAAATAAAACCGGGCAAGATTTCAAAAAAACGATATTTGGGGGTGCGCTTGCCTTTGGGAATTTCTAAGTTTTTACGCACCTTGAGTGAGCCTCACAAATACAATAAAGGCACCGACAATCAGGAGTGTGGTGACGGTAAGAAAAAATTTGGTCATGCCGGCGCCGCGTTTGTGAAAAATCCGCATGGCGATAAAATTATGAAGTATACCAAAAAGAATAGCCAGAAGTGGAAATGAAATGAGCTCAGTCCAGGAACCATCACGATAGCCACCGATGTCGCCATAGCCGACTTTGACCACAGAAGTATCTGGGTTTAGTTTGATAAAACTAAAAACAGCCAGGGCGATCGCTAGGAGCAGATTAAAAATCATAAGCACTAGCATAATGCGCTCGTTTTGGTAGATAGTTTTGAAATCGGCTTTAAAATCTTTCATTTTGATAGGTTATTTTGATGGATTGTTTTTGGATTTTTCTCCGGTGACGGCGTCTACTACAGTATTAACGTGACTAATAAATACAGCGTCACCGACAATGCCAATAATGCCGGTAACTATCATAATCCAGCCAATCAAGGTGACAACGGCGCCGCTATTGAAAGTAACGAAGATACCAAGTACCAGCATGATGAGGGCGACACAGACGATGTACCGCCAACTGTCAACACCGACGCTAGCGAGCTTGGAGGCGGTATTGATACGGACGAGAGATTCGTAGATAATCAGAATGCCCAAAACTATGCGGAAAATACCAGCGATGTTTTCGCCGATCAAAAGTGCGGCAATACCGATCAGAACAGCAACTACGCCAGAAAGCAGACTATTATTGAAGAAGTCTCTTTGACCACCAACTATGAAGTAATTGATGATATTGTAAGCGCCTCTAATGATAAAGAAAACGCCAAGAATATAAGCCAAAATTTTGACAATAGTATCTGGCCAGACTATACACAAAATCCCTAGAATTATAAGTGCAATTGAGCCAAAAATTGAACTCCATGCGGTCATTTTGAGATCGCCGCCGATTTGCTCGATAGGACGCTTAATAACTTCTGACTTTGGTTTTGCCATAAAAACTCCTTTTATAATACTATTATTATAGCATAATTATAATTCGTGCAATAAAAAATGGAGCCGCTGGCAGGGATCGAACCTGTGACCTGCTCGTTACGAATGAGC
>CAYOSV010000041.1:0-6052 GCA_964406725.1 uncultured Candidatus Saccharibacteria bacterium
CTTGATCGGATTTTTATGATATTGGAGGATGAGGATAATATACGCGATGTAGTGGCATTTCCGAAGAATGGAAACGGAGTGGATCTGATGATGAATTCGCCTTCTTCTGTTGACGCGGAGCAATTAGAGGAAGCGCACCTTGCGATTTTGCCAGATGAAGACTAGTGTTAAAATTACAATTGGTGTGTTTGTCGGGGCTTTGATTTTGATTTTGGCGATTTCGTTGGGGTTTTTGATTTATGGGGCGATATATTCGGCGAAGGTGAATATTATGGTGGCACCTTATACTGCGGTGGTAAGAATTGGCGACGGCGAATATCCGGTGAGTGGGGAGTTTGCGATGCAGCCGGGGGAATATGCGGTGGAAGTGAGTGCAGATGGATTTGCGACGAAGACTGGAAAGTTGGTCTTGAAAGACGGGGAAACGGTGGATCTCGATTTGTATTTGGAATCTAATGTAGAAAGTACGGCGAATTGGTATGAAGAAAATGAGGGGGATGGCCTAGTCGTGGGGGAAATTCAAAATGCAGAGGAGATGAAGAAAGTTAATGCGTTACTTGAAAAAGAGCCAGTACTAAAGCAATTGCCGGTGACAGTGGAATATTATTCGGATGATTATAGTGAATATACTAAATATACGATAAGTTATGCGTTTGATGATTCGGAAAGAGGGTTTCATTTGATTATGAAGGATTATACAGGCGTTGGGATGATTGGGTTGATTAAAACTTTGACGGAGATGGGGATGGATACGGTGGGACTAGAAGTGGAATATGAAGATTTGTCGGATGAGGGGTTGGGGGCGAGGGCGGAGGAATAATCCTAAAAATTGTAAATAGTGGTGGGGTATGATATAATATGGGTATACCTGGGTGTAGCACAGTTGGTAGCGCGCGACGTTTGGGACGTCGAGGTCGCAGGTTCAAGTCCTGTCACCCAGACCATTTTTGTATCTGACTGGGTGTGGCGCAGTTGGTAGCGCGCAGCGTTCGGGACGCTGAGGTCGTCAGTTCAAGTCTGATCACCCAGACCAGTCTATTGTAGAATTCGGGGTTTGGCGCAGCCCGGTAGCGCGCACGCATGGGGTGCGTGAGGTCAGGAGTTCAAATCTCCTAACCCCGACCATATAATATATAGGCCTTAACGGGCTGATTTTTTATGAAAAATAGAGAGAATATGATAGAATAGATATATAGAAAGGAGATAATTGTGGCAGGGGAGCAACCAAAAAATTCGGTAAATGGAGCAGGCGGAAAAAATGCGGCTAATCGTTCAAATATGATTAGGAGTGTGCTTTTTACGGTGGTATTAGTGTGCTTTGCAGCGATGTTGGTAATGAATTGGACTAGCAAAGGTGTGACAAAGACTGAGGTGCCGATTTCTGAAGTAATTACAAGAGCGAATGATCCAAATGGGAATATTTCCAAGATTACAGTAACTGGTAATACGCTTGATATTACATTAAAAGACAAAGATCAGCCGACGGAGACTTCTAGGAAGGACGGAGCGGGGACTTTGTATGACCAGGGTTTGGTGGACCATTGTGAAGATTTGAAGGATGAGGAGCTTAAGAAATGCAACGAAACTTATCCGACTATTGAATATAAAGAAGATGTAAATACTTGGGGAATTGTGCTGGATGTAGCTCTCACGGTGCTTCCGATTATTGCAGTGGTGATTTTCTTTTCTTGGATGATGAAGCAGGCAACGGCGGCGAATTCGCAGTCGCTTTCTTTTGGTAAGTCAAAGGCAAAAATGTATGGGCCGGATAAGAAAAAAGTAACTTTCAAAGATGTGGCGGGCAATGAAGCGGCTAAGCAGGATTTGGTGGAGATTGTAGATTTCTTGAAAAGCCCGAAAAAATATGAAAAACTAGGTGCGAAAATTCCGCGTGGAGTACTTCTGGCGGGTGATCCTGGTACTGGTAAGACTTTGATGGCGCGTGCAGTGGCAGGTGAAGCCAACGTGCCGTTTTTCTCAATTTCTGGTTCGGAATTTGCAGAGATGTTTGTGGGTGTAGGCGCATCTAGGGTACGTGACTTATTCTCTAAGGCCAAGAAGAACGCGCCGTCAATTATCTTTATTGATGAGATTGATGCGGTGGCACATAAGAGAGATGCTAGAGGTGGGGCTGGGCGTGAAGACGAGCAGACACTTAACCAGATTTTGGTGGAAATGGATGGGTTTGACAATGATTCGGGTGTAATCGTGATGGCAGCGACGAACCGAGTAGACATGCTAGATAAGGCTCTCCTTCGTCCGGGGCGGTTTGATAGGCATGTGAATGTGACTTTGCCGGAGCGAAAAGACCGGTTGGAGATTCTAAAAGTACATTTTAAGGGTAAGCCGGTAGAGGCAAATGTAGACCTTGAGGCAATGGCAAAGAAAACCGTGGGATCATCTGGGGCAGATCTTGCAAACATTGCTAACGAAGCGGCAATTACAGCTGCGCGTGAAGGGCACAAGGCGATTTCTAACGCGGATGTGGTGGAAGCGTTTGAAAGAGTGGCGATTGGTCCAGAGAGAAAGTCCAAAGTAATGACGGAGAAGGAACGTAAAATTACCGCCTATCATGAGGCAGGTCATGCAATTGTGGGTCATGTACTTCCTGATTCTGACCCGGTACATAAGGTAACGATTATTCCTAGAGGACAAACTGGTGGGGTGACATGGTTCTTGCCACCGGAAGATAGGAGTTACAAAAATATCTATGAATTAAAAGATATTCTAGCGCGAGCGATGGGGGGGAGAATTGCGGAGAAATTGATTTTTGGAACGGACGCAATTACGACAGGGGCATCGTCTGACCTTAAGAATGTAGCGGAGCTTTCTAAATCGATGATTGTGGAAGAAGGGATGGGGTCTAATACGCGTAATTTGGTATTTCCGGGAGAGGATGCGGGATATTATACGATTACTACAGGTAAGCCATATTCTGAAAAAACGGCGGAATTGATTGACGTGGAGATAAAGAAGCTAACAGATGAAGCGGCGATGAGAGCGGAGGTGGTACTAAAAGCGAATAGGAAGGTGCTTGATGCATTGGCTGAGGAATTATTAAAACATGAAACTTTGGAAGAAGGGGAGCTTGAGCCGATTTTGAAACCAGCAAAAATGCCAGAGGCAGCGAAGTTATATAAGTAAAGAGGAGGTTTTGAATGGAAAGATTGATTAGTTTTTTTAAGCCGGAAAAATATATCCTAAATCTTGGCGTAGACAAACACGAGAAAAAAATTGGCGGAGTAGTAAAAGTTACTGGTGAAGCTTTAAGTGAGGTGGTGAAACTACATGCGGTGAATCTTGAAATTCTTGGTGTAAAAGTAAACAGCAAACAGAGTAAGTTTGAGACGGATGGGAAGATTCTGACAGTTTTTGATGTACCTTTGGGAGGGGTAGAAATTGAAATTTCGTATGTAGGAAAGCTCAATGAAAACATGCAGGGGGCGTATCTTTCTACCTATGAATATGAGGGCAAAACCGAGAAGATTGTAGCAACACAGTTTGAAAGTCATTATGCGAGAGAAGCTTTTCCTTGTATTGATGAGCCGGCAGCTAAAGCGGAGTTTGATGTAAAAATTACAACAGATGATAAAGATGATTTGATTTTAATAAATACTCCGTCGCCTAGGATGAGTACATATCTACTTGCTTTTGTGATTGGGAAATTCCATGGAAAGACTGTTAAAAATAATCATGGAGTAGAAATTACGACCTATTGTGCTCTGAATCAGGATGTAGAGGCGGTTGATTTTGCAAATGAAATTGCGGCGAAGTCTCTTGAGTTTTATGATGACAACTTTGGGGTATCGTACCCTTTGAAGAAATTAACCCAGGTGGCTTTGCCGGATTTTGAGGCAGGAGCGATGGAAAACTGGGGGTTGGTGACCTATAGAGAATCAATGCTTCTTGCTGGCAAAACAGCTACGCTTGGTACCTTTAAAGGGGTGGCATTGACGGTGGCACACGAACTTTCGCATCAGTGGTTTGGCGATCTCGTAACGATGGAATGGTGGGATGATTTGTGGCTTAACGAATCGTTTGCGACTATAATGGAATATTATGCGGTGGACTATATCCATCCGGAATATAAGATTTTTGAAGGATTCTTTACGGGAGATTGTCTTGCGGCACTTAGGCGTGATTGTTTTTCTGGGGTACAATCGGTACATCAAGATGTAAAAGATCCGGAAGAAATTGCCACTTTGTTTGACCCGGCGATTGTGTATGCTAAAGGTGCGAGACTGATACTGATGCTGATTAGGCTGATGGGCTGGAAAAATTTTTGTAAGGGTGTAACGGAATATTTTGAGAAATATCAGTATAAAAATACAGTGGGGGACAATCTTTGGGATGCGTTGACGCCGCATGCGGATTTTGATACTGGTAAATTGATGCATGCGTTTATTGATAAACCAGGCTATCCAGTAATATCCGATGATGGGGTAGGTGATTTTAAGAAATTTTCACAGAAAAGATTTTTGCTTGACGGAGAGATGAAGAAATCAGATTGGCCACTTCCAGAAATCTTGGAAGATATGAGCGGGCATTATATTTTGAATCTTTCAGATGAAGAGTTCGAAAGGAGGTTGGCGGATTTTGATAATTTGGGACTAGAGGAAAAGTTGCGTCTTTTGATTGATCGAGATTTGGTATCTAAGACTACGCTTGCTTCTTCGGCTTCACTTCTGCCTTTGGTTTATAAATTTCGAGAAGAGAAATCGGCGGCGGTGTGGAATATAATTTTAACAATTGTGTCGGGATTAAAAATTTTCTTTAAATATGGATCAGATGAGGAAGTACGATATAAGAAATTCGTGAAGAAACTGATAGAGCCGGGGCTTGAATATACAGGGCTTGAAACTCGCGAAGGCGATGACGAAAATATTTTGAGACTTAGGGCGATACTTCTTGCGCTTGATTTTTATGCGGAAGATGAAGAAAATTTGAAGAAATTAGCTGCAATGTATACCAAAAATTACGCGAAGCTGGATAAAGAGATTCGGGCGGATATTTTGGATGCGAAGCTATATCTGGAGCCGAAACTTATTGATGAATATATTGAGGCTTACAAGACGGAGGTGGATCCGGAAATTAAGTTTGACCTACTTGTAGCGATGAGTTTGACCAAAGATAAGAAGGTACTTGAGAAAGTTATGGAGCTCTTAAATCAGCCAGAGGTGGTGAAGCCGCAAGACCAGTTCTATCTATTTATTTACCTTTACCGAAATCCGGTGGTGAGAGGCGAAGTGTTTGATTGGCTTGAAACGCATTGGGATTATGTGAAGAAAATATCTGGGGATAAATCGCTCGATAATTATCCAAGATATATGGCGGGAAGTATAAAAGCTCGTGAAGAATATGATAAATATTGCGATTTCTTTGACCCTCTAGTCTCTATGCCGGCGTTGACGCGGGCGATAGAAATGGGGAAAAATGAGATTTTGGCGAGATTAGAATTGATTGCTAATGATAAAGATGCGGTAGTGGAAGAGCTTGATAAGATAACAAAACAATAAGACAATAGGGTAGATGAAAGACCGATTCTTTCATCAGCTACTAATAAAAAATTGGAGAAAAATAATACTCGAAGTCATGTCCTGCATATAGCTTAAGTCTAATACTGCTCTAACTTGGAGTTTTCTTTAAAAGAAAATATTATGAAAGAAAAATCAGGCATATGTCCTGATTTTTCTTTTAAACAAGAGAATAGTGCTATGTTGCTCGGCAACGTCCACCTCTTGGGGCAAAGGCTTCTAAAACGGAATATCAAACTTGTTGTATTTTTTACAATAGATATTGATAATTCTTATAGGGATAAGTAGTCCTTTTTTTCGCACAAATCCAAAATATGTACTATAATTAAAGTGCTACATTTAAGGATATTTATTAGAACGACAGTCGGTTTTTTATCGATGGATCAAATTAACCATGTAAATGGCATCATGAGGATTTCATTGTGGTTAATTCGACTCCGTCGGATAAATATCTTTGAATGTAGCACCCTCGTGGTGCCATTTTTAATATCAGTATTAATATGACCCTACGAGACAAA
>CAYOSV010000042.1:0-5688 GCA_964406725.1 uncultured Candidatus Saccharibacteria bacterium
CATCAGTAGCATTTGGTTCTACTATCGTTCCAGCACTGGCGATGGCGTAGTTGTAATGCTAATAGCCTATAGCTTCTACAGCTACTGGAGAATGAAAGGAAAGGGAGGAAGTCACCGTCGTCGTCAATAATCTTCTACTAAGGTGAACTCTTTGCCGGCGATTTCTATGATAGAATCCGGCTTAGCGCCGAGGGTGGTAAGTTCCGCGCGGATGCCCATTTTTTTCATGATATCGCGTAATCTGTTAATACTAGCGTAGTTATTCATATCGGTACGGCGGGCAAATTTTTCAATTTTTTCGCCAGATACCACAAATTTGTCATCAAACTTCTCAATTTTCCAGGTATCTTTTAATAGTTTTTGATCTAGAGAGATAGTAGGTACATCTTGTAAAATCTCTGTTTTTTGATTTATGACTGGTTTTTCTTTCATGATTTCTTGGTTTAATTCTCTGAGAAGTTCGGTGAGGCCAGTGTGGGCCTGAGCGGAGATGGCGAAGATTTTGGCGTCGGGATTTTTGGCGAGAATTGAAGACATTTGCATCTTGATAATGTCTTCATCCACACCTTCGCACTTGGTGAGGGCGACAATTTCTGGACGGGTTGCTAAATCTTCGTATTTTTTGAGCTCGTTTCGGATAGTCTCGTAGGCCGTGCCAGCGTCGTCATTATAAACATCTACCAGATGTAAAAGAACCGCCGTGCGCTCTACGTGTTTCAAAAAGTCGTGCCCGAGACCCTTTCCTTCGGCGGCACCTTCAATAAGACCGGGAATGTCGGCAATCAGAATGTCGTGGCCGTCAATAATAGCGACCCCGAGCTGAGGTGTGATGGTAGTAAAGGGATAATCAGCGATTTCGGGCCGTGCATTTGAGACAACAGAGAGAAAAGTAGATTTGCCGGCATTAGGAAGGCCGACGAGGCCGACATCGGCGAGGGATTTAAGCTCTAGCTCGGCTTCAAATTCTTCGCCAGGCTCGCCGACTTCGGCAATGATGGGGGCCTGGCGAGTAGAGCTCTTGAAATGGGCGTTGCCAAAGCCGCCATCACCGCCTCTAGCAATAACTGCCGTTTGGCCATCCTCCACTAAATCAACAAGGAAGGTCCGTCTCGGACACGGGTCGCTCGCTCCCGTCGACCCTTCGGGTCGTCCGCTCGTCGTCGCTTCGGAAAGACAAGCAAGCTTGTCTTTCTCTCGCTTCCTCCGGCGGTCTGTCACGGGGCTCGCGCCCTCATCCTCGGTCGTGACCTCCGGAAGGTCCTCAACGGACCTTTCCTTGTTGATTCTATACACAACCGTGCCAATCGGTACTTCTACGATCAAGTCTTTGCCGCTTCTGCCAGCAGAACGTTGGCCGGAGCCGTTTTTGCCGTTTTCGGCCGTGAGAATAGGGGTAAAACGAAAATCTACTAGGGTGTCGGTGTCTTTGTCGGCCTTAAAAATAATATCCCCGCCTTTGCCACCATCACCACCGTCGGGGCCGCCTTTGGGGATATAAATCTCATGGCGAAAAGAAACGGCACCATTGCCGCCGTCGCCGGCTTTCAAACTCACTTTAGCCTTATCCACAAACATACTTAAATTATACCATAAAAATGGTATAATTATAGATATGATTAAGTTTACGATCATTACGTTATTCCGGGAGGCGCTAGAACCATATCTCAATACTTCCATGATGTGGAAGGCTGTAGATAAGGGGTTGGCTGAGTTTGAGTTTGTGAATCTGCGTGATTTTGGGCTGGGGCCACATAAGTCGGTAGATGATACGCCGTATGGGGGTGGGGACGGGATGCTGCTGCGATGTGAGCCAGTTTTTGCTGCAATTGAGTCTGTAAAAGCCAAAGATCCATCCGCCAAAGTCATCTTGCCGACCCCGGTAGGTGAAATATGGAATCAGGAAATGGCACGGAGGATGTCTGGCGATGCTAGCTACATCATCCTATGTCCCCACTACGAGGGGTATGATGAGAGGATTCTTACTATAGTAGATTACAAAATTTCGCTGGGGAAGTTTGTGCTAACCGGCGGGGAACTACCTGCATTGGTAATAATCGATTCGATTGTAAGATTGATTCCGGGAGTGCTGGGAGGAGAGAAGTCGGCGGAGATTGAATCGTTTTCTCATGGAGACAATTTGGAATATCCACAGTATACCAAGCCATATGACTTTCGCGGGATGAAAGTACCGGATGTACTGCTCTCTGGTAATCACGGGGAAGTGGACAGATGGCGCGAGGAGCATAGCAAATGAATTTGACTGATTCGGTAGAGACTTTGAAGGGAATTGGACCAAAAACCGCCGAGACCCTCAAAAAAGTCAACATTAAGACCGTAAGGGATTTTTTTTATAATTTGCCACGGGATTACGAGAATTACCAGGCGGCCACTACGATAGCCGAAGTAAAACCGGGGAAAATCGTAGTAAAGGGAAAAATTGAAAATCTCAAACTGATACGAGCCAAAAGGCGGAATTTTTCTATTATAGAGGGGGTGATTAGGGATGAAACAGGGACAATTAGGGCGGTGTGGTTTAACCAGACCTACCGGATGAATCAGTTTGCACCAGATAAAGAATACCTGTTTTCTGGCACCTACGAGTTTAGAAATGGCCGTTTTCAGCTGACTTCGCCGTCAAGCGCCCTCTATACCGATGTGGACCCGGGAAGCGGTCTTAGCCCTATCTACGTGGCTCACGGCAAGCTAAAATCGGGGGATTTTCGGCGATTTATGAACTCCGCTAGGGATAAATTTGCGGAAATTCCAGATCTGTTGCCCACGGTGGAACCTGGGGTGAGGAAAGAGGCGCTATTTAAAGCCCATTTTCCTACCTCTGAAACCGTAATAACTGAGGCACGCGAATATTTGGCTTACGAAGAGTTATTTGAGTTAATTTTGGCCTCTAAATTGAACCAGCAAGAAAACAACAAGCTAAAAACTGTTCCACTCAAATTTGAAGCGGAAAAAATCCGGGATTTTGTGGCACGTTTGCCGTTTAAGCTGACAAACGCTCAGAGGAAGGCGGCTTGGGAGATCTTTCAAGATATGGAGAAGCCGCGGCCGATGAACCGACTTTTACAGGGAGATGTGGGGTCGGGCAAAACCATGGTGGCAGCGCTGGCGGCTTATGAGGCGGTGCTTTCTCATGGGCAGGTGGCGATTATCGCGCCGACTGCTATTCTCGCCTCTCAGCATTACGAGGGGATTGGACCGTTACTTGGGAAGTTTGGGGTAAAAACCGCACTGCTTACATCTGCCACCAAGGATAAACTCGGTCTTAAAAAGCAAATTGTAAATCATGGGGTGGATATCGTGATTGGAACACATGCAATTCTCACCGATGACACGGAGTTTGCGAGCCTCGCTCTGGTGATTATTGACGAGCAACACCGATTTGGGGTGGAACAGAGGCAAAAATTGGCTTTGAAATCCCCTTCTGGGGTAGCGCCGCACTTACTCGCGATGACCGCCACGCCGATTCCGCGCTCGCTGCAACTCACGATTTTTGGAGATTTGGATGTCTCAATTCTAGACGAACTACCTAAGGGACGGCAGCCGATTGAGACCAAAATTTTGCCAGAAATTAATATTTCGGAAAAACTTTATCCAAAAATTCTAGAGACAATCAAGAAAGGCCAGCAGGTTTATTGGATTTGTAAGGCGATTGATACCACCGGAGAAATCCCAGATAATTTTGAGAGCGGTAAAGACATGACCTCTGTAAAGACCCGAACCAGGAAGTTAAAAGAGGTGTTTCCAAAGCTTCGGGTGGAGTTTTTGCACGGCAAGATGAAGCCGACGGAAAAAGACGCGGTGATGACCAGTTTTGCAAACGGGGAGATTGATATTTTGGTCTCAACTACGGTGGTGGAAGTGGGGGTGGACGTGCCAAACGCCACACTTATAGTGATTGAAAATGCGGAAGGATATGGTCTAGCGCAGCTCCATCAGCTAAGGGGTAGAGTAGGACGAGGCTTAGTGAAGTCGGACTGTTTTCTTTTAACCTCTGGGGATGATAAACCTTCTAAGCGCTTGCAGGAGTTAGAGAAATCTACCGATGGGTTTTATCTGGCGGAAGTGGATTTGAAGCTTCGGGGGCCGGGGGAGATTTATGGGGCTTTGCAACACGGGGCGCTGGATCTAAGGATTGCTTCGCTTTCGGATACTAGGTTGATTTCCCGAGCGAAGAAGGATGCGGAGGAGTTTTTGAAATTAGGAGACAAAATGGCGGAATATAAGGAGTTAATGGCGGGGATTTCGAAATATCAACAGATTACCACGCTCAATTAATTTGGAGGATTTGATGAAAAATTTTACGGAAAAAATTGCGATTACAGGGGGAAAATACCGGGGAAGGAAGGTCACTACCCCGGGCGGAAAGACGCATCCGATGGGATCAAGGGAGAGATTGGCACTCTTTAATATGCTAGGAACCGCTTGTGAGGGTGCGGTCGTTCTTGATGCTTTTGCTGGTTCGGGGGCGCTAGGGTGTGAGGCGCTGTCGCGCGGAGCTGATTTTGTGGTTTTTGTAGATAAAACGCCGGAGGCGATGCAGACGATTAAAAGCAACTTGGCGGAGCTTGGGATTGTTGATGGTTTTAAGATAGTAAAGGGGAGTTTTCCACAGGTTTTTCCACAGACAGATTTGGAGGATTTTAGAGGTTTTGATATTATTTTGGTGGATCCGCCGTATGATAAATTCGGTGAGCTTCGGCTTGATTTTTTGAGTGGACTTTTGAAAAAAGATGGGGTTTTGGTCTTGTCTCATCCAGGGGAAGCGCCGGAAATTGAGGGACTGAAACTAAATAAAACCCGTGCTTATGCGGCGGCACATATTTCAGTTTATACAAAGTTTTAGCGTTTTTATCAAATTTAGGGTTTTATGCTTGTCTTTTTATGTAGACTGTGGTATAATTAGATAAAGGAGTTTTTATCAATGTATTATCAGGGAGAAATTGAAAAGAAAGATCGTCGTAAGGTGATTATGATTGCGACCGCGATTGTGGCGGTAGTTTTGGTGCTTATCGTAGCGATTATTGTAGTGGCTACTCGGAAATCTAGTACCGCTGGCAATGTTGGCGGCAATGAAAATGCTTCGTTTGCGATTGACGAAACTGCAAAAAAGGATGAGGTCAAGGAAGAGACTAAGGAAGAACCAAAAGAGTCTACTGAGGTGGTGGCGGTTACCCCAGCGGAATCTGCAGCTTCCGTAGCTCCGTCCAATATTCCTACTACTGGACCAAAGGACATCTTGCCGACGGCTCTTGCGCTGGGTGCTCTTACCACAGCAGGGACGGCGTATGCCTTGAGCTTTACTTCAAAGAGAAAAGCTTGGAAAAAGTGGTAGATTTTTTTATCAGTCTCTCTTGAGTAGATGGCTTTAATAGAAATAATAAAATACTATTTTCCTCATCGATAAAATTCCGCCAAGATAATTTTTACAACGCTAGGCAGGTTTTTGGCTCTGTAAGCAAGTTCAGAGTCCAAAAACCGTAGCGTTGTGAAAATTATATGGGGAATTTTATATGATTCGGAGAAATAGTATTTTTATTATTTCTTTAATCTCATCAACAAGTTCGCTTGAGACAGATAAAAAATCCTGCAGTCCTTTATCCTCCAGTAGCTGTAGAAGCTATAGACTGGAATAAGCTTATGGAGCCTGGACACACCGCACATAGAACCCACCGT
>CAYOSV010000043.1:0-4716 GCA_964406725.1 uncultured Candidatus Saccharibacteria bacterium
AGTACAACGGGTTTTCATCCCGTCAATGTGGGTTCAATTCCCGCTGAGGTCACCAGAAATAATTTCCAAAAACTCCGCTTCCGAAAGACGCGGAATTTTTAGTTTATCTGCTTTGTCTGTCTTTGACTTGCCCGGCTTTTCACCAACAATTAAAGCTGTGGTATTTTTCGTCACCGAAGAAGTCACTGTAGCACCTAACTCTCTTAAGCGATCTTCCGCTTCTTCTCGCCCCATACTAGACAAAGTTCCCGTCACAATATAAGATTTCCCACTAAGTGGCGAGTCCGCATCTAGATCATCTTCTGGCCACACGTTAAGCTCACGTAGCTCCTCTAGCATCTTCAAATTATCTTCATCAGAAAACCACGCCAAAATCGATTCCGCCACCACTTCCCCTACATCCGAAATCTCCAAAAGGTCAGCCAAGGTAGCATCAATCAAATTATCCAGACTGCCAAATTTCCGAGCTAGCGCCACTGCTGTCTGTGCCCCCACATGCCGAATGCCAAGCGCGGTAATAAACTTAGCCAATTTCGGATGTTTCGCTTCATCAATCGCTTCAACCAAGTTCTTAGCCGAAAGTTCACCAAATCTTTCTAAGCTCGCCACCCGCCGTTCGTCTAACTTGTAAAGATCAGCAATCGATTTAACGAGACCCGAATCCACCAAAGCCACCACATTTTTTTCACCCAAACCTTCAATATTTAGAGCCGGTTTGCTCGCATAATATTCTATCGCCCGTTTCAAAATCAAATCCGAAGTTTCCCCCTTCACCCGATACACCACCTCACCTTCCGGTCGTTCAAATTCTAGTTCTGGATACTGCTTCTTAAGCGCCTTTTCAAAATCAAATTTTTCTGTCCCCTCCGGCCGAAGCGAAGTCAAAACTTCTTTCACCTGCGGAATAATATCACCCGCTTTATAAATAATCACCGTATCTCCCACTCGAACATCTAGTCTTGCAATTTCATCCGCATTATGAAGCGAAGCATGTCTCACCGTAGTTCCAGCCAGTTGCACTGGCTCAAATAGGGCCACCGGCGTTGCTGCACCAGTCCGCCCAATCGAAATCACGATGTCTTTTATTACACTCGTGGCTTCCTCCGCTGGAAATTTATACGCCACTGCCCCTCTAGGAGTTTTCCCTACAATTCCCAAATCATCGTAAACTTTGCGGTCGTTAATTTTTATCACCATCCCATCTGTCCCCCACTTAAGGCCCTTGCGATATTCATCCAAATCTTTAATATACTCAAACATTTCCGAGATTTCTTCAGCCTTCCATACTCGGTCTTCACCCGAAGTCTGGAACCCAAGCCTCCTAAGTTCATCATAAGCTTCTTTCCAAGTCGGTTTATCCGGCTTCACCAGATCATACGCGATAAATCTAAGCGGCCTTTTCGCCGCCACCTTTGGGTCAAGCTGCCGGATTGACCCCGCCGCCAAATTCCTCGGATTTGCAAACTCGCTTTTAAGCTTCTCGAAATCAGATTTGAATATAATAATCTCCCCCCGAACCTCAATTTCTGAAGGTAAATCATGTTGATTCGAGGGATTACGGAGCGCGGCAGCGCGAGTATAAGCGCCGTCCGCCCGTGGCGACGGGCCGGACGGACGCGGCCCGAGAATTGACTGATTTACCTTCAGGGGTATGTTTTGGATAGTTTTTACATTTAATGTCACATCTTCTCCGACCAGTCCATCCCCACGCGTCACAGCTTGCACAAAAATCCCGTTTTTATATTTGAGAGAACAGGCTAGTCCATCCATTTTAATATCAGTAAAAAACTCTTTGATTTTTCCACCTGGAATTAATTTTTCGTTTCGGTGAATCCACTCCGTCACTTCCGCTGTCGAAAAAACATCAGAAAGTGAGATCATCCTTTTTTCATGTGTCACCTTTTCAAACTTATCCAGTGCCTTTCCAGCCACTCGCTGCGTTGGCGAATCTGGCGTAATTAGCTCCGGATACTCCGCCTCAAGCTCAGCCAGTTCATGTTTCAAAGAATCCGCCGCCGCTTCACTCATAATCGACTCATCCAGCACATGATAATGATACCGATACTCATTTATCAAACTTTTTAACTTTTCAATTCTCTCCTGTGCCTCTGACTTATTCATAATATTATTCTATCATATTCAAAAAAGAAAATCAGGACATGTGCCTGTTTTCTTTTTCATACTCATTTTCTTTTGCTGGACTTTTCTTTTTTAAAAGAAAAGTCCACACTGTCAAATTTTAACATCCAACGATAATACAGATATAGATATGTCGCTATATATATAATAGAAAAACATCCTATAATTGTCAAAACCACCGACGTCACCGGACTTTCACCCACAAACGCCGCCATCGGCCAAATCGTCAGCGCCCATATCACAAAAAGCACAATCAAAAGCGCAATGATTCTAAGGGTAAACCGAATCCTTCGCCCCATCATGAGTTCGTTAGAAGCCTTAATAGCTTCAAGCGGATAAAGCCCCGGCGCCGATACCGCCACAAGTGCCATCAAAGTCCCCGACCAAAGATAGGATGTGAGAAGTATCATTAGTCCCGCAAACACCAAAAAAAGAAACGCATAAAACGGTGTATCAAGAAAATGCGTCTCCACCGCCGAAGAATGTGCAATCACAAGAAGCATCACTGGAATCGCTTGAATTACCACAAGCACCAGCATCACTAGTGAAGAAATCAGTGGCGTCATTGCATTATATAAAGCATCCCTAAGCCCCACTTTGTTTCCTGCCATTTTGTGACGCATTACAAAAATCGTCGTAAGCCACACCACCAAAATTATTATCGCTATCACCATCCCCACCGCTACGTCTTTATAAGAACTTAGGTTCAAAAATCCCAAAATCCCCACCGTTACTAACGTTACAATAAAAATAAATGGCAAAAAAATTTTCCAACTTAAAAATATCATTTTGAAAGACTGAAAAATATGCTGCCCCATCCCCGGTACCTCCAACTCCCTCACAAACTCTCTTCTTTCATACATTTTAAAAGAAGCTCCGCGCTGTAGTTTTTTACTAAAATGTCCACTTGCCATGTTCTAGCCTCTCAATACGTTTCTCTAAAGGTGGATGCGTACTAAACATATTGTCAAAAAAACCCTTCCTCAAAGGATTATTTATATACATAGATGCCGACGCCGTATTTTGATTTTTCATCGGCCGACTATGCGATTGAAGTTTTTTCAGCGCGTCAATCATCCCTTCCGGATACCGCGTAATATTCACCGCCGAAGCATCCGCAAGATATTCTCGCTCGCGCGATACTGCCATTTGTGCTACCGCCGCCGCAATTGGCGCAAAAATCGCCGCAAGTACAATCAAAATATATGCCACTGGACTCCCCTCATTGTCTCTTTTGCGATTCCCATAAAACATCATCCGCATCGCAATATCCGAAATTAACCCAATCACGCACACCAGTCCAAACACAATCATACTCACTCTAATATCATAGTTTTTTACATGCGACATTTCATGCGCCATCACCGCCGTCAGCTCTTTATCATTCATAATGTCCATCAGCCCAGTCGTCGCCGCTACCACCGCATGCTGTGGATCCCGCCCCGTCGCAAAAGCATTCGGCGCCGGATCGTCAATCACATAGACTTTTGGCATCGGAAGGCCAGTTGTGATAGAAAGATTTTCTACTATATTATACAGTCTCGGGTTGTCTTTTTTGGTAATTTCTCGCGCCCCCGCCATCGCCGTCGCAATTGAACCAGCTGCAAAATATTGAATTACCGCATAAATAATTGCCGCGAGCGTCACCCAAAGAAGCACCCACCAATCATTTAAGAAATATGCCACCGCCACCGCAATCGCAACAATGATAACCACAAATATTATCATTATTACAATTGTTCGTCTTTTATTTTGCGCAATTTGCTTGTACATATTCCCTCCGCGGGAAGTATTTAGAATTTAACTTCTGGCGCTTTATCAATTTTTGCCTTTTCAGACTCAGACACTTCAAAATAATCACGCTTTTTAAAATGACCAAACATATTGTTGATGACATTAGTCGGGAAAGTTTTAATCTTAGCATTAAGTTCTTTTACACCAGAATTATAAAATCTACGTGCAGCTTGAATCTTGTCTTCCACATCCTGAAGCTGACCCTGCAAAGTCTGGAAGTTAGTATTGGCCTTGAGCTCCGGGTAAGCCTCTGCAATTGCAAAGATTTTACCAAGCGCCATTTGCATTTCATTTTCGGCCTCAGCCGCTGCCTTTACGGTTCTTGCCCCCATTGCCGCCGAACGAGCCTGGGTCACCATTTCAAACGTTTCTTTTTCATGTTTAGCATAGCCTTTTACGGTTTCTACCACGTTTGGGATCAAATCCGCACGGTATTTAAGCTGTACCGTAATATCGCTCCAAGTTTCATCCACCCGCTCATTCGTACGCACCAAACCGTTGTAAGATCCCACGACAATCATAATGATTATCAATATTATTACCACTATTACTATCGCTACAATTGCTCCTGTAGGCATTTTTCCACTCCTTTTTATTAAAAAATATGGTGCGAATGAAGAGACTCTAACTCTCGACCTCTTCCTTGGCAAGGAAGCGCTCTAAACAACTGAGCTACATTCGCACATATAACCTCATTATAACACATCTTATAAAAAATGTATATAATTTGGAGGTGCCTACCGGAATTGAACCGGTGTACGCGGTTTTGCAGACCGCTGCGTA
>CAYOSV010000044.1:0-4672 GCA_964406725.1 uncultured Candidatus Saccharibacteria bacterium
CTGGCAGGACAGAAAGGGACAGAAGGAGGACGAGGAGTGCGGTGGAGGAGAAACCGAGAATACGAATGAGTTTAGATCTTGTAATTTCATTATTAAATTGCAATGTACTACTACACCGTGGCTTGAAGATAGTATCTATCTTCTTCCGGATATTACTTCTATTTGAATAAGGGTCCGAAGAATACTTACCCGGACCGCGGTGTAGTGCGAAATGAGAATGAAAGTTATGTTTAGTAGTTGATGTTTGTATGACCCTTGGCATTATATATGCTCCTTAATTATATGTTGTTGTTATCCGGAGCCGTTCTTTTCAATTAAAAAATGGCACCGGGAAGTGCTATAGTCACATACATTCATAAGACGTTAGCCAAATAAACGCAATGGACCTTCCTGGTGCCATTTTTGCGTTCATTTAGGCTAAACATGCCAGGAACAAAATCCTGACCTAAGTTTTATGTTTAGGCATAAAATTACCCGTCTTTTTAATGAATGTGTATAACTATAGCAATTTCATTATAACACACAAAAAATTTTTGTGTCAAAATTTTTCCATTTTTCTTTTGTTCCCCACCCCCACTTTTCCACAAGCAAAAAATAACCTCTTTCTGGGTTGACTTATTAATTAGTGTACGGTAGAATAGCGCCTGATTTCTTTTTTATGCTTATTTCTTTTGCTGGACTTTTCTTTTTAAAGAAAAGTCCAGAGCGGAGCGTTTTAAACTTTATTGATTACTGGGATCACTATTGGCGTATGTCCTGTCGCATCAAAGAGAATATGAGTGATGTCAGTTTTAATTTCTTCCTTTAGCACCTTCATCTCCGGATCCGTCGAAATCGACTTATCGGTCTTTTGCCTGAGATAATGCCGAATTTTCCCAATCAGCTCTTCCGAATTATCGAGATATATAAACGCTCTCGACACAATATCCGGCGTCTTCATCAGATGCCCAGTTTTCTTATTGAGGGTCAAAATTATCACAAAAATCCCTTCTCTAGAAATATGAATCCGATCTTTCACCACCGCCTCATGCACCGGCTTATCCGCATCATCATAAAGTTTGTTTCCCACCGGTATCCGCCCACATTTCTTAATCTTTTTATCCGGCAGAAGCTCAATAATATCCCCATCATCCGGTAGAATAATCCGATCCTTAGAAATCCCCACCACATTTTCCGCCATCTCGGCATTATGTTGCAGCATATAAAATTCCCCATGATACGGTACATAGTTAGTCGGATGAAGTCTCGTCACAAATTCCACATGGTCCTCATAGTAAGCATGACCAGAGAGATGTAGCGGCCCAATGTTAGAAAGATGCGTCTTGCCATTCTGAATCACCTGCGCCCCCTCACGAAGTAATCCATCTACAGTAGACACCACATGCGGTTCGTTCCCCGGAATCGGATTAGACGAAAACACCACGGTATCAGTCGGTTTAATCTTAATATATTTGTGCGCCCCTGTCACCATCCGGTTTAGCACCGCATTTAGCTCCCCTTGCGAGCCAGTACAGACAATACACACTTTATCATCCGGCAATTTCAGAGTATCCTCCATCTTTACAATCGTATCTTTTGGCACCTTGATCGCCTTCGACCTCAGCGCCACCTCTACGTTATTAATCATCGAAAATCCCGAGAACGCCACTTTTCTCCCCCGCTTAGCTGCTTCAGATAAAATCAATTCAATCCTCGATATCTGCGACGAAAAACAAGAAATAATCACCCTGCCCCCAGCATAATGGTCCATCACCCGACCCAGATTCTCACCTACATCATATTCAGAATGTGGATGCCTCCCCGGCGAGTCGATATTCGTAGACTCATTCAACATCAAATCCACCCCCTCTTTTGCCACAATCTCATCAATTCTCTCATAATCCGTCTGAATCCCCATCGGATTTGCCTCATAGCGCCAGTCCCCAGAGAAATAAACTAACCCGTTAGGAGTACGTACCACAATCGCCGTATTCCCCGGAATCGAGTGCAAAGTATGAATAAATTCTACCGAAAAGTTCTCCGACACTTTAATTTTCTCATGTTTAAACGGGTCCACCGAAATATAGTTCATCTCCGGCGCATCTTCAAGCTCGTTCATCTGTTTTTTAATCATTCCAATCGTAAAATCCGTCCCATAAATCGGTGTCAAATTCGAGAAATGTGGCAGAAGATGCTTACACGCCCCAATATGATCAAGATGCGCATGAGTAAAACAAATTGCCTTCACCTTAGATTTATTATCCTCAAGATATTTAATATCCGGAATCATATAATTCACCCCTGGATAATCATCCCCCGCAAAGAGCACCCCCATATCAATAATAATCATCTCGGACTTGTATTCTACGATGGTCATATTTTTACCAATCCCAAACTCACCCACACCCCCAATCGGGATAATCTTCACCGCCTCTGGATCCGGACGCATATTTTTAAGCTTAGCATTAGTCATCTGTTCTCCCCCGTAGCCATTATAGCGAGATTTATCCACCGGTATCCCAATAATATGTTGTGTCGCCTGTGCGTTTACATCTTGGCTTAGCATCCTCTGATGATGCACCATATCGCCTTTTTTGGCTGAAACAGATAGATTCACCTTACGCTTCTCTGCTGCAGTTTGTTTAGCATTTTCAGCCTTACCAGCGGCTTTTTTGCCCTGAGAGGCCTTTTTTGCCCCCTTAGAGCCATTTTTCGCCGAACTAGGCTTAAGAGCCACTAATTTTGCATCCTTGCCTCCAGGCTTAAAATTTGAGTTAAAATTACGCTTTTGCGCCTCTTCAAACTGTTTTTTGATATCTCCAATTCTCTCAGCCCTGGATTTTAAGAGCCGGGCACGACGCTCTTCCTCGTTTATTTTCATAAGTTTCCTTTTTATTACAAGTAAAATCGCTATCTCTATTATACCAAATCTCTTGCATTTTTTCAAGTCTTTTGTTATAATCATAGTATTACCAAACGTAGACCGACCCAGCAGGGCCGGTTGTTTTAATAGAAAGGAAAAAATGGAAGGATTAGATCTCAAGCAAATGTCCACCATGGTAGACATCATTGCTGAAGAAAAAGGCTTACCAAGAGAAACCGTCCTTAGCGTCATCGAGCAAGCCATTGCAGCTGCTTGGCGCAAAGACAACGGCGAAAAAGACATGAACGTCCGCGCCGTCTTAAATACCAATACCGGAGAGGCCGATGTTTACGTCGCAAGAGAAGTCATCGAAGACGATCTCGCTTACAACCCAGCTACCGAAATTCCCCTAAAGGAAGCAGGTAGTGATGCCAAAATCGGCGACATCGTAGAAGAAAAACACCAAGTTAGTACTTTTGGCCGTGTAGCTGCCCAAACTGCCAAACAGGTAGTCATCCAGAGGCTCCGCGAAGCCGAAAACGACGCCGTGCTGGCCGAATTTGAAGACAAAGTCGGCACCATCGTCACCGGCGTAATTGCTAGAGTCGAGCCAAAAATCGTCCGTATTGATCTTGGTCGCGCTAGTGGCATTATGCCTCGCTCTGAACAGATTGACGGCGAATATTATACTGTCGGCTCCCGTATCAAAGTCTATGTCAAAAACATCGAGAAAAGTGACCGCGGTGCTCAGCTAATCCTTTCTCGTGGTTCAGCCGATTTTATCGAGTGCTTGTTCCGCCAAGAAGTCCCAGAAATCGAAAGCGGCACCGTCGAGATTAAAGGTATCGCCAGAGAAGCTGGTCGCCGCACCAAAATCGCTGTTACAAGCACCGTCCCAGGAGTAGATCCAGTCGGTACTTTTGTAGGTGGCCGCGGTGTCCGCGTAGGTGCCGTTATGAACGAAATTGGCGACAAAGAAAAAATCGACATTATCACCTGGAGCGACAACCCATCTGAGTATATCAGAGAAGCTCTCTCCCCTGCCGAAATCAACAAGGTAGAAATTGACGGCAAAAAAGCCACTGTATTAGTATCCGAGGAGATGCAATCCATCGCCATCGGCAAACAAGGCCAAAACGTCCGTTTGGCAAGCAAATTAACTGGCTACGACATCGACATCGAGCTCGTCAAAGCCACCGCCAAGAAGAAGAAAAAGAACGTGGAAGATTCCCTCCTCTCCGCACTAGAGGAAACAGAAGATTAAGACTTCATAGTAGGGATGCTCCGCAAGGAAGGAGGAGCAACGGAGCGAAACGTACTAATGGTACGTAGAGCGAGTAGCGCATCTCCTGACGAAGCGGAGCGCCCTAATATGAAGTCTGTTTATCAAAAAAGACCCCTTTTGGGGGTCTTTTTTGATAAACTTGGCACCTTCCTAGTTTCCCGCTTTCGCAGTATAATCGGCGCTACTGGGCTTGACTTCTGTGTTCGGAATGGGAACAGGTATTTCCCCAGCGCTATGGGCACCAAATGGTAATAACAGAGTGTCTATTATTACTATTGATGTCCATCAGGGCCATGAATTAACTTGTTAATTTTAGACACATCCAGCACTTCAATCAAGCACCGGTTGCTAGCTATGTCTCCCAAGTTCCAGCTACCACCGAAGTAATATCTAGAACTTGGAACATAAAAAGGCGATGGACTCCTTAGTACTTCTCAGCTCCATATGTTGCCATACTTCCACTTAAAGCCTATCAACCTGATCATCTATCAGGGATCTCCTAGGGAATTCTAATCTTGGAGTGGGCTTCGCGCTTAATATGCTTT
>CAYOSV010000045.1:0-4317 GCA_964406725.1 uncultured Candidatus Saccharibacteria bacterium
GGATTCTCGCACACCATGCGATCCTCTGGCAAATCACAAGGAGTACCCTTACCACCTTCTGCATTCTTAGTAAAGAAGTAGATAGTTTGCTTCTTGCCACCTCTAAGAGTTACTTCAGATTTATGTAGATAGTATTTCACACCTTTACCGTTGGTATGTTCGTAAGCCATGTCAGCTTCCTCCTTAAAGTTATTTTATATTCTTATCTTATGACCTGATAACAGAATTGTCAAGAGGTTTTTCCTCTCTAAACTCTCCCTAAACAAATAACAGAGAAAGCCTAAGCACAATCCAAATTAAAATCTTGATAAAAATTACAACAATTATTATTATCGTCAAAATCATTAGCCACCCTAGAAGCGATGGAGTCCATACCGGTGAAGCATAATTATGCCGAAAAAGTTCCGTAGAAGGGAGCGCCGCAATTATAGTATCCTGAATATCTGCTGCCGCCGGATATTTATTAATCTCTGTCATCATACAGTTTATAAAATTCGCATCGTCCCAAGTCCAACCGTTCGCAAGAGCCAATGCCTTACAGGTATCTCCCGCCATTCCATATATATTTCCATTCGGGTTTTCATCTCCCGCCAATCTAGTTTCAGCTTCTTGAAGCGCCGCTGTCGCCGCCCTTAAGTATTGATGCTCCAGATAAAACGGCCCTGTCCCAAAAGTGATTTTCTGTGCACCATTTTCATCCACAATATTAATCACCGCATTTGAAAACACAAACTCTTTCAGATTGACTAGTCCCTCTGCAATTAAAGCATCATCATTTGCTTCGTCCGCCACCATCACCGCATCCCTTAGCTCCGTCATCCTGATATGATTATTCCGATAAAGCGTCGCGTCAATAAACAAAAGCGGCAAAAGTACCAAAATCAGCATCCAATTCTTCAACTTGAACCGTTTTAACGCTCGAATTCGCTGCTTTGTATCCTCGTGCCACCCTTTGAATTTCATACCACTATTATACCCCATTTACGGCCACAAATACATCATCCACTGTTCAAAATTAGAATATTCTTTCTTTTCCTCCACATATACCGACACCTCATCCGCATGCTTTTTTCTGGCCTCCTCCGAATTTTCCGGCATATACACCATCTTTTCACCCTCCAACTGCTTTCCCGCAAATTTCCTCGCCGCCAGTTCCTTATATTCATCAGTCTCAAAATAAGCATTCTCCAATTCTGCCGTCTCCACTTCAATCTTCTTGAGCTCCAGATTTTTTTGTTCTGCTCTGAGTTTTTCCGAAAGTTCCCAATTTTTATTCATCGCCTCAATTGAACTATATGTCCAGTTTAGACACAAAATAATCGCAATAGCAAGTACTACATTTTCTAGTCGCAAAAACTCATGCCTAAAAGCATACCGAAACCTCCTCAGGCTACTTCTAAAATCGCTCATGTTTAATTATATTATAACACTTTTATCAAAGATTTGCCCCAACTAGATGGACATTCATTATAGCCCAGCAAAACCGCCAAAGCACTAGCCAAATTAGCCAGACCCGGATTTGCTATATCAGACAATTCATACTTCCCCCGATTAGGCGTATTATCATAAATAATACACGGCACCTGATTTGTAGTGTGCGCAGTTTTCTTATTGCCACCTTCATCCAAAAGCTCCTCTGCATTACCATGATCCGCCACTATTATCATTACCCCACCCAACTTATCTACCTCATCGGCTATTCGCTTCAAGGACAAATCAATCGCTTCCATCGCCAGCATCGTCGCTTCTACATCTGCCGTATGCCCCACCATGTCTCCACCCGGAAAATTCAACCTGACAAACTTATAATTCGGCATTCTAGCAATTACCGCATCCGCAATCTCCGCACATTTCATCCACGGCCGCGTCTCAAACGGCTCTGTATCCGATTCAATCTCTACAAATTCCTCACCCGTCGCTTTTTCGTAGCTATTACCATTAAAATAATACGTAATATGCCCAAATTTCACCGTTTCCGACACCGCCAGTTGCGATATACCCCTCGTTTCCAAAAATTTATTCAAAGTCCCATGAACCTCAAGTGGCTGCACCAACCGATGCTCCGGCACATGGGTATCCGAATTATATTCCGTCATCCCCACAAAATACACATCAGAAGGCTTATAATCACCCCGATCAAAATACGGAAAATCCCAGTACGTAAACGCCTGTGCTATTTCTATCGCCCGATCCGCCCTAAAATCAAAGTAAATCAAAGCGTCACCCTTTTCTACCAGCCCCACCGGTCTGTCCATATCATCCACAATCACAAAAGCTGGTAAATACTGGTCCTGTATATCTGGCGTAATCCGCCGCAGAATTTGTAAAGCCTCCTCCGGGGTTCGGAAGAAATAATCCGCCTCTCCGTATACCATCATATCAAACCCTCTTTTTACCACTCCCCAATCATTCTCATATCTATCTGCCACGCACACCATTCTTCCCCCACCAGATGCAATCTTAATATCCGCATCGTCGAATTTTCGCACAAAATTCTCAAACCTCTGAATATAGTTAATCGCCGAAAACGGCCCCACATCTCTCCCATCAAAAATCGCATGCACTCGCATTTTTCTCACCCCCTCATTGTAGGCTCTTACAATCATCTGCTCAAGATGCGCTATATGACTATGTACTCCTCCATCCGAAAAAATCCCTGCAAAATGTAGAGTTCCACCATTTAGGGCCTTCGTCACCGCAGTCCGCCATGCTTCCGAATTAAACACTTCCCCGCTGTCAAACGCTGCATTGATTGCCGCAATTCCGTGTTTCATAATCTGACCAGAGCCCATCGTATTGTGCCCCACTTCCGAATTTCCCATTTGGTCTGGAGTTAATCCCACCGCTTCACCAGAAGCACTTAGGGCCACGTGTAAATGTTCTCGTGCTGCTGCTCCAAGAAACGGTGTCCTAGCCCGACTTACCGCATTACCCGGCCCATCCGGAGCCAATCCTACTCCGTCCAAAATCGCAAGCACCACCGGCCCATCATACTGCAATTTAACCATAACTTCATTATATCACATTTTCACAAAAACTAGCCCCATTTAGAGGCTAGTTTTTTTACTTAACCGACAACTTATTTATTGTCAAAGTCTATTTTACTTTTAGCAAACTTCTTCCTAAATACTATCAAAAGCCCTGCCAAAGTTACTATAATCGCCGTAAATCCAGCAATCTTCGCACTGGTAGCCCCTGTAAAGAACCCAGTATCTGGTGCTTTCGGAACAGTATCTTTCTTTGGATTAGATACCGTAAAGGCTGCTTTTGCCACCCCTCCATCGGCAAAGACTACCGACAAAGTATGCGTCCCACTAGGCAAAGTAGCGATAAACTCTTCAGTAAGGGTAATCACCGTACTACCGCTAGCATAGCGATAAAATCCTTCATCAATCAACATACCATCTACATATACCTTACCGCCCGCTGTAAAGAGTGCCAAATCCGCATCAATCTTAAAGGTAGCTTCCTCACCATTAAGAGCCACATAAGCTGCACCGTCACCTTCCGTTACAGTGTAGATCCTGTGATATTTTACTACCAAGTCTACATCTGTAATCCCAGCAAGTACGCTTAGTTTATTATCCACTACCGAGCTAGTCACATTTAGAGCGTTCAAAGTAACTTTGTCGATTTCGTAGTTAGCCGCCGGAGCAAATTTGAAAGTAATCGTATCGCCTTCTAGTGCCGTAGTCGGGAATTCTACCGTACCACCAGCACCATTTACTACTGCCGACACGTTAATCTGTACCAAACCATATACTGGTACACTCAGATTAAGCGTAGTATAGTTATCCGCATCGTCATTATAAGTATATGTAGCAGCATAGCTCAAATTACCAGCCGTAACCGTACCAGTCGGGTTAAGCCAGGCAAAACCAATAGTTCTCGTCCCAGGAATCGCGGAAAGCGTCGTTCCTACCGCTACCTTAAAATCAGCGCTCATTTCTGCTGGCTCCGGCGAAACCGCCTTAGCAATTACAAATGGTACCTCTAAGCTACCTTTGTAATTAGTGCTCTCAGCACTATAGACTACCTTGTAATTATTTCCCGCCGCAATCGGAGCAGAAGCAAGTTCTGTTTCTCCATCATACCACTTAGTCACAACATCAGCCACCGTAATGCCATCCGTGTTCGCACCTACCGTCAAAGTTCCAGCAAGCACCACCGGTGAACCAGTATAAGTTACCGACTGACTAGAAATACCAGAGATATTCAATACTTCCTTAGCGATAATTTCAAAAGTCGCTTCGGCCGAACCAGTAATATTCATATCGTCTTTCGCCGTTACCGTCGCTGATACTACACCAGGATTCA
>CAYOSV010000046.1:0-4230 GCA_964406725.1 uncultured Candidatus Saccharibacteria bacterium
CTTTTTGAATAAGGGTCTGAACTAGATTTATCCGGACCACGGTGAGACGCGAAATGAAAGTTGAAAAGTGACTTATGCTGTGAAGGCAAGCTTTTGGCTCCACAGTTTTGGTTGATGTTTTGTGTTCGTTTGAACATAGCTTTGTATGACCCTTTCTTGTTATTGTTTTCTAAACTCGCGGAGTCATTATGCTTAAACTAAAAATGGCACCGTGAGGTGCAACAGTCTTACAGTCCAATCAAGGTTTTATCCAATCTTGAACGCGACTCCTCATGGTGCCGTTTTTTCGTTCAAAATTGGATTAAAACTAATGGATAAAAATATACCTTGATAATTAAACTGTAAAACTGTTGCACTTTTATTGTATCATGCTACTACTAAAAAAGTCAAACAAAAAGTGTTGTAATTTTTACAATACTTAGCTTAGACCCTACATTTTGAGCTCGTCGTAGGCTTTTTTTAGAACTTCAAGAAGATCTTGGTAGTCTTTTTCGGTAACGGTGGTGATTCGGGCATAAATATAAATCACATTATCGACCACTTCGAGATTATAGGCTGGATTTTTGCTATACAAAAACTCCATGAATTTGGGGTTTAAAAGCTCAAATGCGGGGAGAGCGTCGCGAGAGGCCGCATAGACTTCGTAGCGGTCGTTAAATTCATTCCATTCCATCTCAAATTTTTCGTAAGATTTGTCGGGCCTGTGACCGGATTTGAATTTTTTGGATCTGACAATTACGCCGAGATAGCTCTTCGGTACATTGATTTGACCGACAATATAATAGCTAGAGGTGGCTTGATTTGGCGTCTCGGCGTACGTATAGAGTTGAATTAACAAATCACCCCATTTGCCAATTACGTGGTTATTAATATCGGCAATTTTCATACTAGCACCACCAAAGATTAGTCCGCGAGCAGGAAGGGCGTAGCGACCCCAATCCGGACTATAAAACAGGTGATTTTGGCTAGCAAAGCTAGCTAGAGATTGGACGAGATGCGAGGAGGACGCGGTCGGCTGAGAAATACCGGCGAGCTTAAGGTCTTTGCCGTCGTAAACGAAGTTCCATGTCTCAGAAGCATTGGAAGCATATTCGCTATAGAGTTTTTGCCCGTCGTCCGTAATAACCTCATCCAAACCGGAAAAGTCAAAGGCGACTCGAATGTTGGCCGGAAGCGCAGTTTTTTCGTTGACTGGATCTAAGAGATAGGCCTTGCGGACTTTTAGTTTGCTAACCTTGTTGGTGCGATGGAGGTTCTTGAGAAGCTCCAGCATTAGCGAAGCGTGAGTGTAGTACTGGTCGGTAGAGAAGGTTTTGATATTTTCTAAATTAAAATTAGTCCAGTCAGCCTGATAGGATTCAAAAATTTGTCTGGATTTTTCGTGGATATCCTTTTCCTCTGCTGTGGAATTGTGGTCTTTGTAACTTTTTTTGGCGCCCTTAGAAGTAAGCGTGATAACGATTAAGATAATAGCCAGCGTAACCAATATGAATACTGGGTCATCGTCATCATCACTAGATTTCGAGCTGGAGCTATGATAGCTAGAACCACCACCGGAATAACCGCCACCGCCTCCGCCACCAGAGCTGCTGCCACCACCGCCAGCGAAGCCCATAAATACCATTACAGTACTAATTACAACAGTGGCTAAATTCATACAACCATTATAACATAGACCGGAACATAAGCATTTTACAATTTTTTTTCACAAATGTAAAAAATGTGCTACAATAGTAGTAGAAAATCTTAGATTCTGTAGTTGACAAGATGGTCAGTTTATGGTATTATAAGTAAAATTAATATTACTAACAGAGCAGAGAGAAGGAAATATTTAATGGATCAAAATGCGGAAATCCTCAAAAAAGCAATCTCCGGAAGCCTCAAAATCATAGAACAGGATCGTGAAAAAGAGATTATTTCGAGACGCTTTGGATTGAAGGGACAGAAGGAAACTCTCGAACAAATCGGAGAGACCTTGTCGATCACCCGCGAACGCGTGAGACAGCTAGAAAAAGCTATTTTGATACGTCTTCAAATTTCCGCAGAAGAGGGCAAGATTCCAGAGCTGGCCGCCGCCGAAAAGATTCTGATTCGTAATTTGACCGAGATGGGTCGAGTGGCTAGGCTTGATGAGCTAGCTGTCAAAATCTACGGTGGCAAAGCTTCTGAAGCTGAACAAAATGGGATTTATTTCATTGCAACCTTTGCCAATAATTTGACCGTGATTGAAGAAAACGACCGTTATTATTACGCCGTGGGAATTGCTGAATATGGCAATACTGCGGAGGTCAAGTCCAAAGTAGATGAAATTGTATCAGTAATTTCAAAAAACAAACAGCCAATGACGCTTGATGAGCTTGACAACAAATTAAATTATGAGCATCCTGACCATATAAAGGCAGTTGCGTCAATTTCTAAATTGCTGGCTACGCTTAATGGTATGTGGGGGCTTTCGAAATGGCCTTCGGTTAACCCCAAAAATATCCGCGATAAGATTTTTGTGATTTTGGAGTCTAAAAAAGAACCGATGCACTTCTCAGAAATCGCTAAGGAGATTAAGGAATCTAATTTCAAACGTAAAAATGTGACCGTACAGGCAATCCATAACGAACTAATTAAGGACCCCCGATTTATTTTGATTGGACGAGGGATTTACGCTCTCAATACTTGGGGATATAAGAAGGGTACTATCTCAGATATCATCGTTTCGATTTTGGAAAAGGCCGATGGACCACTTACTAAGGAAGAGATTGTTAAGCAAGTACTTAGAGTCCGTAAGGTCAAAGAAACCACCATTCTTTTGAATTTGCAAAACAAAAAGCTATTCAAGAAAGTAGGGAAGAATACCTATCAATTAGCTTGAAATATGTTATAATTTAGGTATGGAAAATGTCATACATTTTATATTGATGCCAATTTTCTGGATACCCGTAGTGGGAATTTTGGCGTTTTTAACTTATCGTAATTATAAGAAAATCAATAAGCTGAAGGTTCTAAACGTGGATTCGGTGCTTTTGATGCTAGAAATTCCGCGTACTAATGACAAACAGGAACTGGCGGCGGAACAATTGTTTGCCTCGTTGCATGGTATTTTGCGAGATAAGCAAGAACTTCGTAATTCTGGCGGTGTACAGGAACATTTGTCTTTTGAGATTGTTTCTACTGCCGGACAAATCCGGTTTTATATTTGGGTGCCAAAAGTTTTACAGAGCTTTGTGGAGGGGCAAATTTATGCCCAATATCCGACGGTGCAGATTTACAAGATGGATGATGATTATGTAGACAATCGGTCTAAATATCCAGTATCTTATGTTACTGAGCTAGGCCTAACAGAAAATGAGGCTTTACCGATTAAGACGTTTGATTCTTTTGAGGTGGACCCTCTGGCGGGGATTACGGGAACTTTGGCGAAGCTCGACCCTGGTAGGACAGAGGAGATGTGGATTCAGATTTTGGCACGTCCGATTCCGGATGACTGGCACAAAACCACTACTGATAAATGGATTGACCACATCAAATCAGGGAAGAAAGCCACTCTTTCTCTGGGAATAGATTGGACTTGGCTAGTAGAGGCTATTGGAGCTTTGTTTAGACCGCCAGCCGGTGGGACCAATTCGGAGGTTAAGGTGGAATTATCCGAGAGAGCTAAGACACAGATTGCTAAGGCAGAAGAAAAGGCTACCAAGCTTGGCTACGATGTAAAAATTCGCCTGGCCTATCTCGGACAGAATGAGACCGATGCTAAGCTTAATATGCAGGCACTCGTTGGTACGTTTAAGCAATATAATTCCACTTCTATTAACGGCTTTGCGCAGAAGGGCGGGACTTTTGATAAGAAGGCGCTTGACGACTATAAGACGCGGCAGTTTGCCGACCATGGGTTTATTCTCAATATATCAGAGCTGGCTTCGGTTTATCATTTACCTCATACCTCGGTGGAGACGCCAAATATCGTCTGGGCAAATGCTAAGACCGCGGAGCCGCCAGCACAACTACCGGTACTTACTGGAGAAAAGGCAATAGACGAGAATATTTCTGCCTTTGGTCTCACGAATTTCCGAGGTATCAACCATCAGTTTGGTTTGCAGAGGATTGACCGGTCGCGCCATGTTTATATTATTGGACAGACTGGAGCCGGGAAGTCTGGGATGCTGGAGCTTCTGGCGCTTTCGGATGTGTTTTATAATCAGGGGTATTGTATTATTGACCCGCACGGGGATTTTGCGATTG
>CAYOSV010000047.1:0-4068 GCA_964406725.1 uncultured Candidatus Saccharibacteria bacterium
TGCCGCTCTAATAGCTTCTAAAAAGTCTTGTGATTTGAACTAGAATTCAGCTTTTAGTTTGATGGCGAGAGAAGCGTTTGGGGCGACGATGGTGGTACCGAGAATGCGGCCTTTGGTGCCTTCAAGAGTTTTGATGAAACAGCCGGGCTCGTTTAATCTAACGATGGTTTTTCTATATTTAAGATCTCTTGATAAGCAATCTCGCTCGTTCATGCCGATAGTGACGATTTCGGGATGGGTATGGATAACGCGAGGGATGTGAGAATAATTGGCCGTGGTTTTGCCGCGGTGAATGAGGTTCTCTACTAGGGTGTCTGCTTCTACATTAGCGCGTTCGGTGGAAGAATCATTACTATTGATACAATCGCCGATGGCAAAGATGTTTTTGGCGGTGGTATTGAAATATTTATCTACTACAATGCCAGTGCGCTTGTAATCGACGCCGGCGTTTTCGAGGCCATAGTCGAGGAAAGGGACGGAACCGGTAGCAATGACGATGCAATCTACGCGGACCATTTTTTTGTTGTTTTCGTTCATAAATACGACGATTTTGGAACTGTGATCTTCGGTAATTCCGATGACTTTTGAATTGGTGACAATGGTAACTCCGAGTTTGCCGGTGAGATAATCGGTGAGGTTGGCTGCGATGTCTTCATCTTCGCGCGGGAGGATGTGATCGGCGCGTTCCATGATGATGACGCCAATGCCAAGCATGGCAAAATATTCGGCGATTTCTACACCGGTAGGACCGCCGCCGGCGACGAAGACAAATTTAGGTGGACGGCGGAGACAGAGGGCGGTGTCGGGATTTAAATATTTGACGGCTTCTAGACCGGAAATTTCGCGGGCTTTTAATTCGGAACCGGTGGCAAGGATGAAACTTTTGGCGGTATATTTGATATTTTCTACGGCGATGGTGTGAGGGTCTAGGAAGTGAGCAAAACCGGTGATGAGATGAATACCGAGGTCTTCGAGGGACTTTTTTATTTCGACTTGTTTTTTAACGATGGCTTCGTCGACACTGGAGACTAAAGTGGGGAAATTGAAATGGACAGATGAACCTTTGACGGCGGGGGAATTGGCGAATTTATAATAAGAATAAGCGAAATCCAGGCTCATTTGGTAGGGAAAATCACGGGTGGCGATTTCGGCTCCGCCGAAAGTTTCGTTTTCAGCAAGAGCGACTTTTTTGCCGTTTTGGGCCAATTTGATAGCAGCAGTACGACCAGCTGGTCCGCTACCAATTACAATGTAGTCGAAATTATAACCCATGTTTTACCTCTTTATATAATTTTATCATAATTTTCGTAAACATAAGCCAAATCTGGATGGTATTTTTTGAGTTCTTTGGTCACGGCTCTGGTGAAATCTGACTTGGTGATGATTTTGCGGTTTTTGAGAGATTTTTTGGCGCCAGTGATAGATTTTTTGATAAAAACTTCGGCGGCACCAGATGGAATACCAAGAGCCTTCGCGTGAATTTTTAAATCGGATTCGGTGGATTTTAACAATTTTTCGTCAAGCATTAGAGCCAACCTTTCATAATGATTAGAATAGCGATGAGTAGATAGCTGATGGACAGGGTGAGTTTGATGAGAAATCTTTTGCTGACACGGAAACGCTGAATTTCGGCGAGATTATGATCGGTGCGAAAGGCGGTACGAATGGCAAAAAGTGGTACGGTGGCGATAACGATGTAAGCAATGATATAAACAAAACCGTAGCGAGGATTGAGGTTCAGAATTTCGGTAGAGATAATAATATATAGTGGGAGAGTAAAGAAAAAATCCAGGGCAGAAGTGACGATGCCAAGTGTGATAGTGTCGGAACGGCTTTTGGCTTTTTGGGCATTGATGATGAGACTTTTGGCAGTGTGACGAGGAAGAAAAAGTGCTGTGGAAGCTTCGGATTTTTTCTTTTTGCGTCTGAAATAGAAGAAAAAAGCGATAATGGATTCGGCGATAAAAATACCAGCGAGAATAGCCATGAAAATATTGCTATCGGTGATTTTGTCAACGATAATGAAGTTGATAATGAGATAAACAATGAGGAAAATAATGGCGGTGTAAATTTCGGTGCCGAGAATGAAAGAAAGCGAAGCGTCGTCGGCTTTTTTGGCGCTGGTTTTACCAAGAGCGTGATGATAAAAAATTGAGAAAAGTCCGGGTGTGAGCTGGAGAAAGGCCTGGATAACCATAGCCAGTAAGATGATAATTACAGAGATGAAATCACTCATGCTTTAATTATAGCACGTGGGGGGTTGATTTTCTAGTGTTGGTGTGCTAGTGTAACGGCATGAAAAAATTTTTGATATTTTTATTGGTGGCGGTGGGTGCAACTTTTAATGTGATTTTTGGCGGATTTTTGGAAAAATCGGCAGTGGCTGAAAGCATGATAAACGAAAATTTGCCGGAAATTTTTATTAAGGCGATTAATCCTGGATATACTGTGGATGGAATCGCTAATGTCGGAGAAATGATTGAAATCGGCAGAAACTCCGACTCTTTGGAATCGCTCGCTGGCCTCAAAATCGGCTATATCAATTCTAGTGGAAATGAAACCATACTGGTGGATTTTTCCAAGTACCTTTGGTCGGCTGGCGAGTCTATCCTCCTTCGTTTAGCCAGCTCGCCAGGTGCCGAGCTGGCCCATGTGCAGTATACGAAGACGCTGGCTTTTAAGGCGGGGCCTTTGATTTTGAAACGAGATGATGAGATTATAGATGCGGTGTGTTGGACGGGTGGGGAAGGATGCGCGGCAGCGTTTAATTCGTCTCGGCCGACGAGTTTGGTTCGGAACTTATTGACGGGAGAGTTTGAGCATCTTTCGGATTATATGCCGGAATATACGGAGGGGAATTTGAGTGTGATAGAGGAGTCTGGTTCTGAAGGTGCGGATGATGGTGATGATGGTAATGTAGTGGTGCAGAGTAAGTGTAGTGGCGTGGTGTTTTCGGAAATTTTGAGTTATTATGAGACTTTGCAGAGTGAACAGTTTATTGAACTACATAACAGTGGGCATGAGAGTGTAAATTTGGATGGTTGCATGGTGCGGTATAAAAATAAAAAATATCCGCTTTCTGGGATGGTGGGGCCGGAAGGATATTTTGTAAGGTATTTGACGGATTTTCGGTTGACCAAAAATCCGACGACATCTAATGTGTTGGAACTTTTGGATGCTAATGGCGAGGTGCTGGACCGGTTGGAGTATTTTAATGGTCAAAGGAAAGGAACGGCGTATGCTTTTATTGGATATGATGATGCTGGTGGGGAAATTTGGAAAACGACTTTTGCTCCGACACCGGGGGAGCCGAATAATTTTCAGGAATTTCGGACGTGTGAGGCGGGGAAGGTGATAAACGAAGCGACGGGGAATTGTGTGAAAGTGACTAGCTTGGCTGAGAAAATTTGTGGAGAGGGAAAATATCTAAATATTTTGACGGGGAGATGCAAAAGTTATGATTCTTCGAGTAGTGGAACTCGTGAGTGTAAAGAAGGGTATTATTATAATGAGGAAACCAAGCGGTGTCGCAAAATTAAGGAAAATGATGGGGCGGACTATGCTTTGGTGCCGGAGACTTTGGCGGAAGAAACGTCTTTTGTGGCACTGTATCTAGTGCTAGGGGTGCTTGGAGTGGGGCTGGTGTATATTGTGTACGAATTTCGGCATGATATTGCGAGAGTGTTTCGGCGGCTGATGCGGAGGTAGTATTCGTTTGGTATTTTTAAGAGAAAGAGGTAGAATTGCAGGTAAGGAGGGCGACTTAGTTCTGAGCTGAACTGGGCCGAGCCCTCATTGATTATCTAGCTTGGAGAAATCTGGGCTAGATTTTTTGATTTTTTAGCACAAGTTTTTAGAAATGTGTTATAATGGGGGTGCGAATGTTAAATATTTTTACCAATTAGGGCAGCCGATATTTTTATATATTGGCAATGTCTACGGAACTTGAAAATGGCACCATGCAGGGGTCAGATGAGTTTCGTTGGCATTGCCGGTGAAAGTGTTTGACATTCGCACCCTCGTGGTGCCATTTTTAGTTTAGGCAGGATGGCTCCGCGGGACGATAAA
>CAYOSV010000048.1:0-3996 GCA_964406725.1 uncultured Candidatus Saccharibacteria bacterium
TGGCCGAAGGGGCGGATTATTGAGATTTATGGGCCGGAATCTTCTGGTAAGACGACTTTGGCACTTCATGCGATTGCGGAGATTCAGAAGCAGGGTGGGCAGGCGGCGTTTATTGATGCGGAGCATGCTTTGGACCCCGCTTATGCTAAGAGGATTGGTGTGGATACGGGGAATTTGCTAATTTCGCAGCCGGATAATGGTGAGCAAGCGCTTGAGATTTGCGAGACGTTGGTACGGTCTAATGCGGTGGATCTAATCGTGGTGGATTCGGTGGCGGCACTGGTACCACAGGCGGAGATTGATGGTGATATGGGGGATGCGCAGATGGGTCTACAGGCTCGGTTGATGAGTCAAGCGATGCGCAAACTCACTGGGATTATTTCAAAGTCTAAGGCGACGGTGATATTTATTAACCAAATTAGGATGAAGATTGGAGTGATGTTTGGCAATCCGGAGACGACTACGGGGGGTAATGCTCTGAAGTTTTACGCTTCGGTGCGTGTAGACATTCGGAGGATTGGACAGATCAAAGATGGGGATGCGATAGCTGGCAATAGGACAAAAATCAAAGTCGTAAAGAATAAAATTGCAGCGCCATTTAGGACGGCGGAGTTTGATATTATGTATAATGAGGGGATTTCTAAGACGGGTGACGTGCTGGACCTTGCCGTGGAGCGTGGGGTGATAGAAAAAGCCGGTGCGTTTTTCAAATATAATGGTGAGACGATTGGGCAGGGACGAGAAGCAGTAAAAAGATTATTTAAGGAAAAGCCGGAGTTGATGGATGAAGTAGAAGGTAAAGTGCGCGAGAAATTAGGGATTTGAAATGCATAAAGATGAGATTTGGCAACTTTATTATCCGAATGGTGAACCGATTGAGGGTGCTGGATGGCCGGCAGTGCGGAATAATCCGACCGGTGATGATGCGGAGATAGTGGGGGTAGCGATTGTATTTTTGTTTCGGAAAAATCATGAGGGAGAGTTGGAACTTTTGTGGCAACGGCGGTCTGAGACGATAGATAGATACCCAGGAGATTATGATATTTCGGCGGGTGGACATATTAATTTGGGCGAGTCGATTATCGATGCGGCGGTAAGAGAGACGCGTGAGGAGATTGGTGCGGTGGTTGATCCGTCGGAGCTTGGGTTTGTGACGATGTATCCGTTTAACAAAAATCGGTTTGCTTGGATTTTTGCGGCGGATTGGACTGAGAAAGAAGATGCTTTTCATTTTGATGACAAGGAAGTGTCCGAAGTGAGGTGGGTGCCGCTTGCTGAGACGGATGAATTTCGCAAAAAATTTGCCAAAAAGCCTTTAAAGGAAGATCCAATTACATTTGAAACATTGAAATATTGGTTTAAGATTCATGGATATCTATAAATTTTCGGAGAAAATTCCGGATACAGCGTCGGATGGGGAGGTTAGCGAGGAAGAGTTTTTTGCTGATCGGGAGGAGATTGATGAGGATTTTGAGCTTGTTATTACAGACCTTAGACAAGGAGTGAAAAATCCAGATCGGGTAAATGTGTTTGTAAACAATCGGTTTTCTTTTTCGCTTGATGTGACACAGGTGGTGGATTTGGGGGTGAAAAAAGGCTTGACGATTTCGTCTGAACAGTTGGAAGAGTTTAAGAAAGCGTCGGAGTTTGGGAAACTTTATCAGAGGACGCTGGAATGGGTGTTGATGCGGCCACATTCGGAGAGGGAGACGCGAGACTATTTGTATAAAAAAATCTATGATAAGAAATTAGATAAAAGTTATATTGATAGAATTATTGAAAAGCTTAAGCTCAAGAAATATTTGGATGACCAGAGATTTGCGGAATATTATGTGGAGAATCGGTTTGTGAAGAAGGGGGTGAGTCGGAAACGGCTTTCTATGGAATTAATGAAAAAGGGGGTGTCTTCTGATATAATTTCGGAGGTTCTTGATGATGGTGGGAGAGACGAGAAAGAAGAAATCCTTAAAATGATAAAAAGAAAGCGTGCAAAATATGATACGGATGAAAAATTGATTGCGTATTTGGTGCGGCAGGGGTTTTCTTATAGCTTGGTGCGGGAAGTGGTGGAATCGTTTTCAATGTCGGCGGAGGCTTGAGCCGTCCCGGTTTTGCGGAAGGGATTGACAAAATTCGGTACGAAGTCTTCTTTCATGGCACGTTCTCTTATGACTTTTTCTTCGTCTTTGACGATGACTTTGTAGTCGGTGATTTCGACAATTTCGGCACGGGGGATGGTGAGCTCGGGGTCAAGGAAACTTTTGATGGTGGGGCGCTTGACGATGATTTGCTGGACACTGAAATTATCCTCGGTGACGGTGAAATCGGTAACTTTGCCTAGTTTGGAGCCTTTTTTGGTCTCGACTTTGAGGCCGATGGGACTAAAATTAAGAGCGAGGACTTTTTCAATTTTGACGACATCTCCTTCGGAAATTAGTTCGTCGGCAGAATCGATGACAAGACCAAATTTGGAGTATTCGCGGACACTTCTGGTATCTAGGATATTACCACCTCCACTGTTTGTGGCACCGTAAGTGCGAAAAGCGATGATTTTGAGAGAATCGGGATCGACGATGGTGCTCGCGATACTGCCGATAGGGCCAGAATCTTGGACGCTTAAAATAGGTAAATTTAGAAGTTTTGAATTTGATACCAACATACTTTAAGTATAACACAAAATTAGATAAAATAAACATATACATATTGACAATTTGGCTAATCTGTGCTATAATTAGAGATGTAGTTTGTAAACTTGTAACTTACCATGATAGAGGGGGTAAAGATGGACGAGGTGAAATTTGATGCCACCGTGGCGGTGGAGCTTGACAATGACAGCAATTGTTCTTCTGCTGATGTTGAGGCGATTGAAGCTGCTGAGGCAGAGCTGGAAGCTGAATACGAGACTTATGCTGCTGAGTGTAAAGCAGCGATGCGGTTGGCTTTATCGAGAATAAAGAACATTCGAGAGGCAGTTGGCCGGACTGGTCGTCGCAATCCCTTTGATAGGATTGAGAAACGAATCAAAACGTTTAAGTCTGCAAAGGGGAAATGTAGGGCGCGCGGATACGAATTGAATATTAGGAGTATTCGCGAGAATGTAAAGGATGTGGCCGGAATTAGAGTTATTACCAAATACATGGACGACGTAATGGTAGTGAAGGACATGATTGCTCAGTTTCCTGGTATCAATATCGTGACCGTGAAGGATTATGTGACAATGCCTAAGAAGAATGGCTATCAATCTGTACATCTTGGATGTCAGATTGAAATACATGATCCGTTCAAAGGTTCACAGTTGGTACCACTAGAAATCCAAATTCGATCTAAATCGATGAATCTGTGGGCCGCACTAGAACACGACTTGAAATATAAGAATGAAAATCCGAATCCTGAAGTGGAAGAAATGTTCCGAAATGTTTCGAAGATCCTAAGGAATTTAGATGAAGAGATTATTAGACTTCGGGATTACGAAGAGGTCGCTGAAACCAATAAGAGGGCAATGACATCAAGTATTTATGATATTAGCTCTCCGACAGTGCCTAAAGCGTCGGGATTGGTATCTAAAATTTTAGAGTGATAATTTTACTCATGTTTGGCAGCCTTGCCTCGGGCTGCAACACCTCCACAATAGGCCCCGGCTTTTAAGTCGGGGCCACTTTCATGGTTATAAAATGTCAAAAGTGTATTAAAAATATAATTACCTCGATTAAGAGCATATTATTATATCAAAAAACTCGCTAGTTGATGTGTCTAGCGAGCTTTTGCTCTTAAACTATTTTCTGAGGCCGAGCTTGGCGACGGTTTTCTTGTATAGCTCAAAATCGGTTTCTTCTAGGTATTTCAGCAATTTTTTGCGTTTGCCTACCATTTGAATTAAGCCTCTTTTAGCCATAAAGTCATGTTTGTTATTCTTGACGTGCTCAGTCACTTCTTTGATTCTGGCCGTCAGAATAGCCACTTGAACTTCAGGAGAACCAACATCGTTCTTGTTGCGAG
>CAYOSV010000049.1:0-3817 GCA_964406725.1 uncultured Candidatus Saccharibacteria bacterium
GCTTGATTTTGTCTCGGACTCGGAACTGTTTGTGGAGGCGGATAATAATAAGAAGTTGAAGGATATTAAAGAGTTTGTGAAACTATTGATTGATAAGAATGGTGAGGCTTGTTAGATTTTTAGTTTGATTGTTTTATTGTTGACAGATTTATTTTATAGAGTTATAATAGTTGTATGTCGTAGCCAGAAGGGGGTGATGATGAATGGCGACATACAGCTGTCCGAGATGCGGACGCCCTTATACAACTCCGGGAGAAGCCATGAAATGTGGTTGCGCGAAGCGCGTAAAATGTCCAACCTGTAATGGCACAGGGCTTCAATATGGGACAAAGATCCCTTGCAACCGATGTAACGGAGCTGGTACGGTGTACCTTACATATTAATTGCTGTTCTTTAGATTAGACGGAGCAAGAGTTGCTCCGTCTTTTCGTTTATTTACGATTTAGGATGACGAGGTTTTCGAGATGAGGAGTTCTTGGGAAGAAATTGAAGGCTTGGAGTTTTGCAATTTGATATTTTTCGGATAGAAGTTTGATGTCGCGGGCCTGAGTGGCGGGATTGCAGGATAGATAGATGATAGTTTCGGGTTTTATCTCGAGGAGTTTTTCGACGAGTTTTTTGTCGAGACCGGCGCGGGGAGGGTCGACGATGACGGTTTGGTCCGGAGCGATTAGTTCTGTAATGTTTTCAGATTTTTCGAGAATTGTTTTGTGATTCTTGGCATTTTCTTGGAGTTCTTTGAAGGCGGCTTTGTCGACCTCGACGAGAGCGAGATTCTTGTCGCTTGCGACGGAGAGGCCGATGGTACCGACGCCGGCATAAAGGTCTAAAACGTCTTCGGTCTTGATATACTGTTTGATCTTCTTCAAAGCCATTTCATAAACCGAAAGGTTGATTTGGAAAAAGCCATTCGGAGAATAAGAATAGGTTTTGCCGAGGATGGTGTCGGTTAGGTTATTAAAAATCGGATGGGGCTTATGATTTTCATAAAGCCCGCCCTCTACCTCGCCATTTTGGTTGCAGCGAAGAAGGAGGGATTGATACTTGCGACCGTCTATATGATTTTCGTTTAATTCGTCTATCATTTTCTGGGCTTTTTTGAAGATTTCGGGGCGCTCGATGCTAGAGGTCTCGACTTTGATTTTCCTGTGGGTACCGCGTTGATGAAAACCGAGATGTAGTTTCTCAGTTTCGTGGTCGAAATAGAGGGAGTATTCCATCTTGTTGCGGTAGAAAAAATCTTTATCATCTGTTTGGATTATAAATTTAGGAATATTGATATTTTCTTGTCTAAAGTTTTCTATTAGTAATTCAGCTTTTTGCTCGAGTTCGTAAGCATAATCCATGATTTGCCAAGGGGAGGTGGAGAGGTAGCAAGAGTCTTTTTCTGTGATGCGGTGGCTGGAGGGGCTTTCGATTTTGAGGGCGATGGCCTCAAAATAATGAGATTTCTTTTTGGTAATCTCATATTCTGTGACGGTCTCGCCGGGGAGGGCGTTCCAGAAAAAGCCTTTGATTCCCTCTTTTCCTGTCCCGATTCCTTGCCCACCGGGGACGAGCTTATCGATTTTAATGGGACTATCTGTGATGGTTTGCGGAAGTTTCATAGAGGTATTATACAGAAAAATCGCCGCTTTCTCAAGCGACGATTTGATTTTGTCGGGCTACTCCTCGAAATATAGCTTGTCTTCATTGGGGTCAGCCCATTGGTGCTTCCAAGCGTAAATACTCGGAAGCTGGGATTTGCCAAACACGTCTTTGACGTGGTTGTAGACCCCGAGGAGCTCCGGCTCGTTTTCGCAAGCGCTAAACAAAGCCTGTTTGTAGGCACTTGCGAGCTTGAAATCTGGCTTGCACATCTGGGAAATAATCCCCAGGATTGTGTATATGACTTTGTGACGGTTAATATTACCGTCACAGCCGAAGCTGCAGATGAAGCGGCCGTAGGTTGTTGTTATATAAACCGCGGTCGCCAGTGTATTATCCGGCATGCCGTCGCCTATGTCGAACTCAATGATCGAGCCGATATTGGCGTGCTCTGCGCTACCGCTTAGTGCGAAGTGGCCGTTTCCGGCCTCCTCGATTCTGAGGTCGTCCCTCAGAACTTCGAGGATAACCTCGATTTCGAGCGGGTAAAATACTCCGCGCGTAATTTTTAAATTCTTCATTGAAATTCCCCCTTCCCTGAAGAAAATATATTAATGTGCAAGCTGTGTTAATTATATCACATTATTCCGCTTTTGTCTAGTTTATTTTTAATTTTAAGCGTGGCTCAGGATATTTAGCAATTATAGATTTTGATTTGGTCGTTGGGGTGGAGGAAGTTTGACATCTCCTCTTCATCTGTAATATTCTCGGTAATAATCCAGAGACAACGAGAAATGAAAGAATGGGTAACGAGGAGGAGCTCGGCGTCGTCTGGGTACTGATTTTTAATGCCGTCTAGGAAGCTTTGGACGCGGTTTAGGCCAGAGAGGAGAGTCTCGGCGCCGCTGCCCATGCGCTCGACTTCGAGTGAGTTCCAGAGGGGTTTTTGCCAGAGCTCGTCGATGTTGTAATTTTTTAGCTCGCCGAGGTCGCGCTCGGCGAGGCGGTCGTCATAAATCGGGTCGTATTCTGGGGCGACGATTTGGACAGATTCGATGCAGCGTTTCATCGGGGAGGCATAGACGGCCTTAAAAGACTGAAGGGTTTTTGGCACTCCTTGCATTTTTAATAAATCTTTGCGGACTTTTAACATCTGTTCTCTGCCGTTTGCGGTCAAAATATCTTCGGAGCGGCCGGTGACGGTGCCAGATAGATTTGATGGAGTTTCGCCATGACGGACTACTATTAATTTAATCTTTCCCATAGGGATATTATAAGATAGGTTTTATAAAAATGGAATATCTCTTTAGGTTTATTTGGATCTTCTTTAATGCTCTAGAGTTTTATCTGATTACCGAAGCGGCGCTCTTCTAGCGCCGCTTTTTTAGTATGGCTTGTGTATTGACAAAAGCCGTAAAGTGTAATAGACTATATCTGAGGGCGACTTGGTGCTGAACTGTGCCAAGCCGAGCCCTCATTTTTGATAGTCAAAAACACGACCATCTTTTTCGATCATAATGAGTCTTTTCATTCCCCGGGTTGACTCAAAAAGTTTTAGAAGAAAATTTTTTACGGCAGTATAGTCTTTGGTTATATTTCGTAAGTCAAAGATTGAATGTCCATCAGACTGATGTTTGGCTTTACGGAATCGCTTTTTAATGGTATCTTCTCTATAGCTCCTAGGACTTTTCATTTCCCATGTAGTCCCGAGCATCTCTAAATCTGGATTGTTTGAATGTGGTATGTATGATGGAAGCATAAGTTCAATATCGAGCCCGAATTCATTTAAATATAGCACTGTTTTGAGTTCGTGCGGTTGTAGCAGAGCACCATGAGTAATTAAGTTTCCGTATTTGCTTTTAGACACTTTGTGCAGCTCGGTAATTTTCATAGTGCCTATTTTAGCATGAAATAGCGTGGAAGAAAAATGCTAGCGGTTTTGATTTTTTCGGATTTTGCCATGAGCGTTATTGACTTTTTTGGGTGAGTGTGATATAATGTAAGTATTGAAGTTAGAGTGGCGGTAGCTACGAGGCTAGTACATTAAAAGCGATTAGAGGAGTTCATATTTCTCGCTTTTTGTGTGGTGGCCTTGTGGCAAAATATTTCTTTTGCCCGGTGAGGCCGAGCAGGAAGGTGGGTATATGAAGAAATTATTGGTAATTTTAGTTGTTGTAGCAAGTCTTATGGTTGTTGGGTGCGATTTAGCACCGGTGTCGGAGGCGCTCAG
>CAYOSV010000050.1:0-3777 GCA_964406725.1 uncultured Candidatus Saccharibacteria bacterium
GATGTCTCTTTTAGTTCTTAAAGTCTTGGCTTTTGAATTGGAATCTAAGAAAAATCTCTTGACAAAATAACCCACCCGTATTACAATAGATACGAGGTTGCAAAACGACCATTTACATCGTGGGGTAGAGCAGCCTGGTAGCTCGTTTGGCTCATAACCAAAAGGTCGCAAGTTCAAATCTTGCCCCCACAACCAATTCAGGACAATATTCAGGCTAGATTACCCCCCTAATCTAGCCTGATTTTGTTTTGCATGTCAACTTTAGAAATAGAACGGACCGCTATGGTTCTCATACGTCACCGTCATATCCTTAGTAACCGTACCACCCCCCAAGATTTCCAACGCATAATACGGCGATTGTGTACCCATGCCAAAGGACGTATCCGAAGTTTCTAACCTCGTCTCCACCCGTCGCACCAAATCATTCGCTCTACCCGTCGCTTCAATCGCCACCTGAGTATTTTTAATCTTCTCTATATGTGCACCAGTAGATTCATCAATTGTACCAGCGTTTTCTCCATTACAAGTAGTACTACTGTTACAAATCAACTCTATAGAAAAATCCGTATCTGGATCCCTATATGGTATCGACACCGAAATCAAAAACGTATCATTAGCTCTAGCTGCATCAGTATTACCACCAATTGCCATAGGTAAATCAATATCCACCGAACAATAAAATTCTCCATTTTCATTACAATTCACCTCAAATGGCTCTTTCATTATGCTATGGTTATTAGTTTTCGCTACTTCTTCTCTCGAAATCGTAGTCGTTCCATTCGCCGGCCTTGGCGTCAAATACAAAGTCGCCCGATTCGTCTGACTACTATCACCGTTTATTTTCGCCTCATCAAATTGACTTAAGTTAAAACTCTCTGCCGTCTGCACAATTTGCATCTCTATAGTCGGCGGATTTGAAATCTCACTCGTAGTCTTAAATATTCCTTTACCATTATTATCAACGCTATTCCATGCCACCGGATTATCTTTCTTTATCAAATACCAGCTAAATCTTATTTTGTTCACAGTGTTCGTTTCCCCATCTTTCACCCCTGCTCTAATAGTCTGTACATACTTGCCAGTCTTAGTTCCAAGTGACGAACGATAATCCGACAAATTCGTGATAATCTTTGCACAAGTATAAGCTTGATTAGTGGTAGTCGTTTTGCCACCAGCAACAGTTTCAATACCACCCAAAGTCTGTTCTCCATCAATAGGTTCATTGTATTTTTTATCAGTATATAGCATCTTCTTTACCATCTCGCAATCCGGATTATCCATAATCCCTTTTATCCTTTGACACTCCGTACCAGAAAAATTCGCCTCTGCACACCTCTGATAATTAGCAAAAGCCACCTTCGCATCTTCCACTCCAGCGAGCGCCGAATCGTATGCCGACTGTGCCAGGTCGTCGTTCATCGTCCGCGTCATTTCCGACATTATTACCATCGCAAAACTCGTCGCAATTACTACCAATATCAAAGTCGAAAACGCCACAATATAAAACGACGCCGCCCCTTTTCTTTTTTTCATCAACTACCTCCCGCCTGCACGGCAAAATTAAATTTATTAATCGCACAATATTCCAAATTTGAATAACCAGTCGCATCAGCCGGCGGTTTGCAACTATTCCCAGAAGTCGTAATGCTATTCACTCCGCCCTTTCTGGTTCCCAAAATAAACGATCCCGCAAAGAACAAATTCTTTCGCGTCTCACTCGTCGCCGGTCTCGACATATAAAAATCATATAGTACCAAATCATTCGCACTGCTCACTTTCAAAAGCTCCACCCCACCTTCGCTATTTTTATCACCAAGCTTGCCGCTTATCATTGCATCATCTATTACAAACTGCCCTGGGACATTTGCATCGCTATAATCAGGACCATTTATAACCCTATAACCACCACCCTGTGCATTATTCGCATTTACACACACTGTCCTCTCTCGATCATAAATTTTCAAAAGTCTAAAACCGCTTATTACTTCATTCGTAGCACCAATTCTCAAAGACACCCCATTACTTGCTTCTGGCTTTACTCCGCTCACTTGACGTTGGCCATCATAGTCCCCCTCCTCAAAATATCCCGAATTCCAAATATAAGTATATGTACCAGTACAAAATGCTCCATACACTGGAAGAGTACCGAGGCTATTACCATCCACTTTTACATTTCCATATTTCGTTACCGACACAAAACTATTGCCATTGTCTCCTTCGCATGCTTCTTTACTCGCAACTTGAGTTATATCTGCATACAGCCTTTCACACATCTTATACAAAGCATCCGTATTCGCATTCTGTATCGACGCCCTCACATCATCAATCAAATCCATCCCTATCGTATTTAACTGATTAAGGATTAGCCCCCTCCGATAAGACGCCATGGTATTCTGAATCATGAGGACCATCATCACCGACAAAATCCCGATAAAAACCATGGACAAAGCCATCTCAATCAAAGTAAAACCTCCTCGAGTTTTCTTCATATTTCTATTATAACATAATCTCTTTATTTCAAGCATAATTAAGGCGCACACCTATTATCACTACCATCCAATTCAATAAACTCCACGTCCGAAGCATTCCTCGCATTTTCGATTATTCTAATATTCTGTCTTGGCACATTTGACGTTACATCCGGCCCACTCGGATTTACACAAAAATCCACCTCGCCCGCTCTAAAATTACTAAGTTTATTCTTTAGTAAATTCTCTGCATCATTATAACTACCACTACCATTAGCCTCATTCACCACCCAATTAGCCTCTATTATATCGTCCGAAACCAACGTGTTAATCGTCCCCGATCGTGGATGCCTTACCACCAAAATCGATCCCTTAAACGGATTGCCATTAGTTGTCCCGTCGATTGCCGCCTCCCAATGCGGTGTATATTTTTCTGGCGACACCAATTCCGCCGACGTTATTGAGTTTTCAGGACCACCCCTATTAAAGCGCACTACATTTGCATCTAAAGTAGCAAGCATACTTGTAGCAGACCCAGTGCTTAAGCCTCCCGCCACTGTGCTAGCCTCTCCTATCACATCATAGGTAAAAATCGCACCACTATCATTGGGCGTTATCCCATCCAACATCACACTCTCTCCAAACACCACCAACTTCCCATAAATCGCTTCCTCACTATTCCCATGACCCGTAGTTTGTGGATTAGACACCTTAGAATAAACACTTCGCATAAACTCCAAAAAACTCTGCGTCGAATCATTATACTGTTGCTGAAAGACCGAATTTTGCACCCCCATCGCTATCCCAATAAAAAGTAGCGCCGTAATTGCCAAAAAAAGCATCACTTCAACTAACGTAAAACCCTTACGCTTACCCATATCTACATTATATCACACCATGGTCTATTTTTTACTTCACGACATGGTCTATTTTTTGCTTCGCAAAAAAAGACCATCCTCGTGGCTCAAAATAAAATAAGCAAGCTTATTTTATTTACTCGCTCACTCGTCTGGTCGGGGTACTTGGATTCGAACCAAGGACACTGCGTGTATAAGACGCATGCTCTAACCAACTGAGCTATACCCCGAGTTATTATATATTATACCACAAATTTCGTAGCAAAAAATCGCACAGATTGCCGTTTTCTCGCTCCGAAGCGCTATTATACATAGAGCGAGGAGCGAAAAACGGTGAGATGTGCGATTTTTTCACGAAATTTATGCTTTCTTTTTGAGAGTGAGGAACCCATTGCGCGGATTCTCGCACACCATGCGATCCTCTGGCAAATCACAAGGAGTACCCTTACCAC
>CAYOSV010000051.1:0-3558 GCA_964406725.1 uncultured Candidatus Saccharibacteria bacterium
ATAACGCCAGAATTTAAGAAGCGTAAGCTACGACATGGCGGCTACAATTATCACAAATACTACCACTGCACGAATAGACGAGGAGCGCATAAGAGTATGAAAAGTTACACCGAAGAGTATCTTGATGACAAGGTAAAAGAATTCCTGCGAGGCCTAAGATTAACTGAGGCTGAATTAGACGAGATTAGAAAGGCGTTAGCCGAAGCGCATGCCGGAAAGATAGATTTCTACCGCGAGCAACGCCGAAGCTTATCGCAAAAGCGTAAGAAACTTGAAGCGAGGCAACAGGAAGCTTACGATATGTTGATGGACAAGAGTATTACTCTGGAACTTTATAACCAAAATAACGAGCGATACCGTAACGAACTGGCTGAGATTCAGACACAAGAAGCCGCACTAGATCGAGCCGACGACAACTTCTATACGAACGCTGGCTACATCTTAAAAGTCTTTAAATATGCCGACAAATTGTTCGACGTTGCAACGACGGCCGAAAAAAGAGACCTCATTGGTCTCATCACGTGCTCGAACCGAACTTTAGGACCTAGCGGACTGATATTACAGGGGTCAGGACCGTTCGCTCGGAACCTTTTGGACTCAAAAACAAAAAATGGCTGGGGATGAGGGATTCGAACCCCCGAATGCTGGGACCAGAACCCAGTGCCTTACCACTTGGCGAATCCCCAGTGCCTTGCTATTGATGATTTCTGGTCATTTATATTTTACCACATTTTGCGAGAAAATGCTATAATTAAGCTATGGCTAAGAAAAAGGTTTTTTCCAAAAAGGAGCTAGAAACTCTGTCGGCTGAGGAAATCAACCACAAGATTATTTACGAAAATTATTCACTGCTTCGGACGCTCGGAGCAGAAGACTTGAGAAAAGAAATGGTGCCGGTAGGGAAGGTATGCAAGGCGGCGGTTGGCTATTTCGTAAATACTACGGGGCCAAAAAATAATTATGAGAAGCATTCCAAAAACGCACGTAAAAAAATGGTGAAAGGACTATCCAAAATCGCGCCGGGAGAATACAAAGGTTTTCCGAAGGATACGAAAAATGGCTTGGTAGTAGGTTTTAATCATCCGTCGCTAGGGGAGATTGGCCGGATTATGATGATGAAAGCCGATGTGATGGGAGATTCCATGATGCTTTTTCCAGTGAATTTGCCGTGGTATGAAGCCTTGGCGCCTTTTTATGATAAGATCAAAATGCTCGGGATTATCATCACTCCTACGATCACGCCGTCTACTTGGAGCAAGATGAAGCTTAAAAAAGGTAGTTTTCTTTATAATGCGGGAAATCGGATTAAGCATGAATTTCGAGATATGTACACCGATCTTTCGCATGAAATAGTCAAGAATGGTGGAGTGATTTTTGTGGCACCGTCGGCGACTAGACAGGCAAAGGTGTTTAAGACACCGGAGGTGTATGAGGGAAAAGAGCCGGTAATTCCGACAATGTCACTGCTCGCTCTAAGGCTCTACAAAGACCCTGAGATGAAGTGTGATTTCTTACCGATGGCGGTTTTGCCACCAAAGGACTATAAGCGAGGGTTAAATATTCGCAAAAAATATAAATTAATCCCGGGCAAGCCGATGACAGCTGAATACATTCGAGAAAAATATTTTGGCGATAAAACACCGGACAAACTCGAAGGGTTTGACTACGAATTTCACCGCCGGATTGCGGATGAGTTACCCAAAGATTTTTGGTTCTAGGATATTTATGATATAATTAAGCAGAAGCATGAACCAAGAAAATGAATATTTTTATCATCCGTTAGAAAATATAGAAGATACGGAGATTTTTGAGACGGCGATTGATAGGAGGGTTTTTAATCGTAAACTGTCTGATGAACGGCCATATACTTATTGGACTTTGGAACTTTATGATCAGGAAAATGGAATTCGTGGAGGTGGAGGACTGGGGGTACTTGCGGCTGACACGAGGAGAATTGCCGAGCAAACGGATGTGCCATTTGTACTAATTACGCCGTTTTACCCATCGGAAACACACCAAGTGTGGCAGGATGGTAAAATCGTAGATATCCATAAGCCAGTAAACTATAATGATTTTGGTTACAAAAAAGTTGATGATGTATTTGTAAAATGTTGTGGAAATTTGTGCCGGTTGACCGTGATAGAAAAGAAGTTCGATGTGTCTAGGATTGTGGCGATTACCGAGCCGAACTTCGGCGAATTATACTCGGGTTTATCTGGTTCTGATCACCGTTTGTATCAAGAAGTGTCTTTGGGATTTGGTGGATATCAGGCTTTGAAACTTCTAGGACTAAGGCCGGCCACGATGCAACTAAACGAAGTGGCGACTTTCTTTGCGGCGTTGGTAAGGCTAGACGAGCTCGCTTCTAACGGGATGGATTTTTATGAGGCGATGGTGTATACTCGCAAGCACACGCTCTATACCAATCATACTTTGGTGCAGGCGGCGGAAGCGGAGTTTAGTTACGAACAGTTTGAGAGATTCGTATTTCCAAATCTCAAATCTAAGCCGGTCAGAAAATGGCTACAAGATAAGTTTGTGGATGGCAAAATCAAATTATCTTCGGTGACGATTGAAATTGCGGAACTACGCTCGGGGGTGTCGAAGCTTCATGCGAGAGTAGCAAATTACCGTGACATTGCTGGGGAAAGAGTGAAGTTTAAGGCGATTACGAACGGTATCGATATGCAGAAGTGGGTGCTACCGGAGATTATGAGCTTTTATCATGATGAGGATATTTTGGATGAATTTGATTTGCCGACGGAAAATCTGTCGGAAAAAGTAACGGCGCTTTCATCTGATACGATTTTGAGTTTCAAAGAGATGGGGCGGGGGGTTTTGAACCAGGAATTGTCTGGGCGACCGGATCAAAACGGGGAGATTTTGAATTTTGAGCCGGGTGAGATTTTATTTGATTTCAAACGGAGATTTGTGGATTATAAAAGGCCTGAGCTGCCCTTCAAAGATCCGGCGAGACTTAGGGGGATCTTGGAGCCTTTAGGCGCTCATTATATTTTGGCTGGTAGAGTACATACTGGAGATTCACGGATGGAGAAAGTTTTGTATGAGGTATTAGATACGGTGGCGAAAGACGATTATTTGAAGACGCACGTGCATTATATTGCGGACTATGATGAAAAATTGGCCTATGCGCTATCGGTAGGGTCTAATGTAGCGATTAATGTACCGATTGTGGGGCTAGAGGCTTGTGGGACTTCCTGGGAAAAAGACGTGGCTAACCTTAATCTTTTGATTTCGACGGCGGACGGCGGAGTGGCGGATGGCTCTGCGTCTTCTTACCTAAACGTTTATGGTATGAGCGAGGACGAGGAGGCAAATGAGTTATATCTACGGATGGAGGAAGCAGCCGCGGCTTGGCAAAATGGGTTTGATTTGGAAATCTTGATCCAAAAACAGCTGGCCGAATTTTTGCCGGTGGTTTCTGGTACAAGGATGCTTAAGGATTATCTAGATTTACTATTGCCGGAATAGGAAATTTCTCCAAAACCCCACTTGCATTTTCATTTTGCTCATGCTATTATGAGGTTATGCGAGGAT
>CAYOSV010000052.1:0-3382 GCA_964406725.1 uncultured Candidatus Saccharibacteria bacterium
GGCTCCATAAGCTTATTCCAGTCTATAGCTTCTACAGCTACTGGAGGATAAAAAACCCAACAGAACCTCGAATAGATAATCTTGCATATTGTTTTGAGCTATGTTATTATAGACTTAAGCATTAAAAAAGGAGTTATTAAATGCCTCAAACCAAAAAGAAAAAATCAAGCAAAACCGCCAAAAGGACTACTACGGCTACCAAGACTCACAAAAAAGTCGCTTGCCGTACCAATTGTAAAAAAAGTAGAGAAGTCAGCAACAATGAACGTATGCACGTCTACATCGTCACTGCTCTCAGTATTACCGCAGCAATTTTGTTATGCGCTGATGCCGCTATAATAATGAACACTTAGTTTATAATAATATTCACGGAACTATTATTGCCTACTAAATTAGGCAATAATTCCGCCCCCTAGACAAATTTCCCTATCGTAGAATACTGCGGACTGCCCAGCCGCTGGCTTTTTGATACTCTGCTGAAAATGCAACGTATCACCCTCTAAAGTAGCCGGGATAAGTTCTCCTAAATGTCTTAATCTCACAGTTAGGTTATTAATTTCTTCATTTCTTAAAATTACATCTTTTAATTCTAATTGTTTTGCCCATACATTCTTGTCATTCAAATTCCTAGATACATATACGATATTTCTATCAAGGTCTTTTTTGACCACATAATACGGCAGTCCAGTATTCACTTCCCCCACATTCCCTGATATATATAATCCATGCCTCTGTCCAATCGTATAAAATACCGCGCCTTCGTGATATCCTACTACCCTCTCGGTTTCAATCTCCCGAATTTCACCAGGCTTGATATCAATATATTCCTTCAAAAAATCTTTCATCCCTACTTCTCCTACAAAGCACACCCCCATCGACTCTCTTTTGTAGGCATTATGTAGTCCATTTTCTTCCGCAAGCTTCTTTACATCCGGCTTTAACATTCCTCCAATCGGAAAAATCGTATGCGCCAAAGCTTCGTCAGAAATCCTATACAAGAAATAGGTTTGATCTTTTTTCTCATCCACAGCCTTTAGTAAGCACCCGTCCTTTATTCTCGCATAATGTCCGGTAGCGATAAAATCAGCCCCCCGCCCCATCGCTTTCTCATAAAACAGCTTAAACTTAATCTCTTGATTGCACATAATATCCGGATTTGGCGTATTTCCAGCCTTAAACTCGCGAAGCATATATTCCACCACCTTTTCAAAATATTCTTTTTCAAAATCCCACACTCCAAAATCAATCCCAAGTTTTACCGCCACCCGCTTGGCATCAGCCAAATCTTCCGCCCACGGGCATTTCATGCCAGGAAGATCCCGCGACCAATTTTTCATATAGACCCCAGTCACGTCGTAACCTTGCTGCTTCAAAAGAAGCGCCGACACGCTCGAATCCACGCCACCGCTCATACCAACAAAAACTTTTTTAGCCATGTCGCCCCCTCTCTATTTTTACTGCTTCGTTGATAAGTCTTGCCGCCTCGTGGATTTGCGCCTCGTCATTAGTTTCACCAAGAGTAAGTCTAAGAGAACCATTAATCTCGCTATCCGACAAACCAACCGCCGCCAGCACATGCGATTTTGTGCCCTTATTTGCTGCACAGGCCGCCCCCGTTGATATATATACGCCCTTGTCTTCAAGAAGAAAGATTAATCTTTCTGCATCTATACCATTATAGCATAGAACTATAAAATTGTCAAGCGTATGCTTTTTATTGATTAGCTCGTACCCCTGTAATTCCGAAAGTAAAATCTGTTTCCATTTGGCGTATTTTTTGCGATTGCCGTTTAAATGAGCAACTGTTTCTTCTACTGCCTTGGCGAATCCTATCGTTCCCGGCACATTCTCTGTCCCAGAGCGAAGGCCTCTTTCTTGCCCACCACCTACGGCTATCGGTAGCAATCTGACGTCATGCGACACATAGAGCGCACCTACGCCTTTTGGCCCGTAAATTTTGGCCGAATTCAAAGTGAGAAGATCTACACCGAGCCTAGCCACGTTGACATTGAGAAGATTTAAGGCCTGTGAGGCATCGGAATGAAGATAAAGAGGTTGCAAAATACCCCTAGCTAGCCTATCCATCCTCACCTCGCGTATATAAGCTGCGACCTCAGAAAGCGGCTGGATAGTTCCTAGCTCATTATTGACGAGCGCAATAGAAATTAACCCTACATTATCAGTCATTTTGGCTTTCAAATCATCCAAAATCAGTCTTCCGTTTTTATCTACGGCAATCTCTTTGCTATAATGCCTGTCTGCTACTTTGCGGACTGAATCGTGCTCGGTAACAAGATATAGGCAGTCGCCAAACAAAGCTGCGCCAAAAGCCAAGTTATTCGCCTCAGTCGCCCCCGCCGTTATTACTATATCAGAGACCTTAGCTCCAATTGCATGAGCAATCACTCCCTTTGCAGCCTCATATTCCGCCGCCACTTTCTTGGCCGGCAGATACGCAGCAGATGGGTTAAAGAATTCATCCGAAAAATACGGCTTCATCGCCTCAAACACCTTCTCAGAAACCGGCGTCGCCGCCGCATGATCCAAATAAATCATAACTATAATTATATCATCAAAATTACAGAATGTAAAACCACTATTATAGTCTCACTAGGGTTTTAGTATACAACGTATAGTATTACCTACATCACGATCGTTCCAAGTGTCCCCATTCCCGCGAAAAGTCGATTCGGTAACTTCTGCTGCAACCATAGCGTTAGTTCCAACACGCCCAGCAATCCAGTAGTGACCTTCATACCCCATATTCCTTTGGGAATTAACATAATAAGAACCGGAAAGCGGGAGAGACAATGCCGTCACGAAAGCAGAAAAATTACTACCGTAAGCCGTATAAAGAGTGCTATATTCATTCTGAGTAGAGCTACCTGGCAAATGCCACCCACTCGGGCAAATGTCGTAAGAAGGTTTGCCCGAACCAGAAGCTTTAGCATAGCAAAAAGTACCCGCAGTAGCAGCACAATAATTATAATACACGCCGTATTTATGGGAGCCAACTCCCCAGTTTTCTGAAGAGTCTGAATTAACGGTGTCTTTTGATGCGGTATTGATTTGGGCTGCAGTATAAGAATTAAACCCACTACTAATTGAAGCTGGCAAAGTCCAGTCAGAAGATATATTGGTATCATCTGGGGTAAGAGCGATATCATCAGTATCGGAGCCAAGTCTGAGGTTATCTAGTATCCAGCAATTCTCATCCGCAAGCTTCTGAATGGTGTATTCTTGTTCATCACGAATGTCATATGCTGTTGTTGGTGTAGTAGTGCAAATATCACTTGTCACATCTTGCAAATATAATTTGGTGGGAGTAGGCGGCTCAATATTGGACAGTACAATAAAATTCACTACATTGTTGTAAACATCT
>CAYOSV010000053.1:0-3376 GCA_964406725.1 uncultured Candidatus Saccharibacteria bacterium
AAGGTTTAGACTGTTCCAATTTCGCTCGCCACTACTTTCGGAATCATTGGTTATTTTCTTTTCCTGGACCTACTAAGATGATTCAGTTCGGTCAGTTCCCTCTATTTACCCTATGTGTTCAGGTAAAAGCAATGTGGTATAACCCACATTAGGTTGCCCCATTCGGAAATCCCCGGATCATTTCTCGTTCTCAGATCCCCGAGGCTTATCGCAGAGTCCTACGTCCTTCATCGGTGTTGATTGTCAAGGCATCCACTATCAGTGCCCTTAATTACCTTTTTATGCATTGACATAACTAGCAATCGACGCTCGATCATCATAGATCAAAACTTCAATCACTGATGCTTATGTCTAAAATCTTTTCATCGTTAATTCAACTTGTTAATCAGAGAGTCATAAAGATATATCGAAGTCACTTGAAAGCAACCTCTAAATATATTCCTCGCTTTCTTCACTTTTGTTGTAGAGGTCGCTAGGGCGACTTGCTTAAACTTCCCTTATTATATCGCACTTTTATCACAATTTCAAGTACTTTTTTCCACTTTTTTCGTTTTTTATAGCATATCTTTATAAATTTTCTTAACTCTTGGGCTAGCCTTGGTTGCATCAACCAATCTCTTAATATCTTCGTCAGACAATTTCTCGGACAAAAATTTCACATTATCGTTCAAAAAAGAAATCTGGCCAATATTCACCTCATGAACGGTATTACAATCAAACAATGTCTCCTTAGTAATAAACGAATAATCACCTGGCTGCATTTTTACAGTGGTTTCTTCAACATTTATTCCAAATCGTTTCAAAATCCGTTCACATTTTTCAACTTGCGAAGTTCCATTAACTAACAGCAACACCGTCCCAGTCTTAGGGTTATAATTTAGTACCACAAAAATATGATATTTATCGCTAACAAACGGGCTGTCACCCTTCAACCGAAAAGCAAACCCCTGTTCTAAAAGCCCACCAAAGATAATTCTCTTATAATCAGTGGGGAAATCCATATTAAGCAGACACCCCCAATATCTCGTTTAATTCCCTTTTTGCCGCCTGATTTTCAAGGTAATATTCTCTGGCAGCCTCAAGTGATTCTCTGTCTTCTTTAAAATATTCGTCATTTTCTGGGTTTTCAAAAAAGTCCTCAGTAAAAATGTGTTTTCTACCACCATTATTTTTAAAATAATCAGCATATCTAGCCCACTCCGGATATTTATGACTAATATTATCCGCCAGATCAAACGCCTCTTTGTCTTTAAAAAGCTCCCACGCTTTAGTCAAAGCCTCTTTATCTGTGTCGGAAAGATAATTATCACCCACCTCTTTTTGCATACTCGTATCCCTATCATCCGAAGTAAAATAATCTTCAAGATACTCAATATCATCGTCAGAAAAAGCTATCCGATCTTTACTCATTTGAGCAATATCAAGAGCAAGTGAACAAACTGGACCATGTGTCATTGCATAATAATCGTCAGCATCCGATATCATGCGACCATATTTTCTGATATGCAACCGGTCTGCCGCCCATAAAAGCTTTACCAGTTTCACTTTGTTCATTTTATGGTTTTCGTCAAGAGCGAGCAAAAAACCAAGCGCCTGCGCAATTTTCACGACATTACTCGATACTTTTCGTTCACTCATTTCATTAACTCCATTATTAATTATAATTTAACATTTTTATTGATATATGTAAAGAAGCTGTCGCCTCAGTCAATATCTAATTTTATTCTAGCATAAGCAATACAAAAATACAAAAAGCACTATATATTATATATAATATATAGTGCCTCTTCTTACCCTTATAAAGCTTACTCGTCCTCTTTCGTCGCTTTCCGCTTCTTAATATACATTACAATCCCTACGATTATCCCAACCACCACTAGTAGCACCACCACCATCAACCAAATCGGGCAGACGAAGATGGTCTTTTCTAGCACAGATTCTTCAGAAAAGATCTTTACTACTTGCTTGGCTTTGAAGATGCCTACAGCTGGGAGATCGCAGGTCTGGACGTGGTAACGTTCGGTGTCAGGAAGGATCATAGTAGATTCGGCCGACTCCTCATTAGTACAGATCTCCTCATCAGACCCCATTGGCCAGACTTGGAGAGTATAGGTGGCATCAGTATAGATATTACCATCATTACGCACCATAGAAGTAGCTTCCAGCTTATTATTAGTAAGCATGGTTGGCATGTCGTTAGATTTAATAGAACCTTTTTCCACAGTTTCGCCGGCAACGTTGGCAAGAATTGCGGAAGCCAACTGATATTTAGCTGTAATATTGGCTGCATTTTGATCTCCATAAATATTTTTTGGATCCTTATAAACCAAAATTGTAGCATACTGTGCACCGGCCGGAGCGTCTTTTGGAACTTTAATTGTAAAATTAAGAGTATCAGTGCCATTAGGTGCTACTATGCCGGTAGTTTTTTCCAGAGTAATCCATTTCATTATAAGATTACGGTTAGTTATTTCAGTCACATCCGTAACCCCATAATCATCTTTACTATCCCCATCCTGCCTCTTGTTATAAGAACCTATATCAGCTTTATATTCCAAATCCTCTGTAGCACTATTATTATTAGAAATATTGATACTTCCCTTATAGGTCTCTCCGGGCATTAACACGATTTTCTGTGTCATCGGCGAAACAAATATGCTAGATGCTCCATCAATCCCTTCCGCATAAGCACTATTAGTATTAGTATAATTTATCGCCACCCAGGTAAGCCCTAATGTAAATATCGCGAGGATAGTCAGGAATTTGGCTTTTAGATTGGTCTTTGATTTGGTTTTCATTTACGGTTTCCTTTCTTCTGTTGTTATCTTATTTACTTATCATTACTCTCACAACTGAAGCCTTTGGTTTTATAAAGGGTGGAGAGTACTTTGGAGGTGTAACTGTCTAGGCCAGTCTCGGAAGTGTCTATTAGGAATATTTTGGCAGTTTTGCTATCTAGTTGCTTGTAGTCTGCATAGAGACTGATTTTGACTTCATTACCGCTGACAGAGAAGTTGGGAGAGAATGTCTCCATGCTTTTGCCGTTTTCTTGGACGTATCTGCCATAGTTTGCTTGCAAGGTAGCATGAGCATTCTTAGCAATATCTGGGTCGCTATAGGTAATGGTGGAATTGTAAGCAATATTGTCTATCTTCTTATTCTTAAACAGTACTTTGATCGCTTGATCTGCAGTATCGGCAGTGGTTAAATCAAAAAATGCTCCGTCTATGTTCTTTGACTTAGTGGTACAGTATAGAGATGATGAACTGGTTACTTCACTGCCACCAGTAGTGATTGTAGTTTTTTCGCTAAATAAATTCACTAAAATTAATATTACAATGGCAAAAACTGCCAAAAAAACTACTAAGATTACAAT
>CAYOSV010000054.1:0-3224 GCA_964406725.1 uncultured Candidatus Saccharibacteria bacterium
CCTGTGACCTCGTCTACGTCAAAGACGCGCTCTAGCCAACTGAGCTAACCGCCCAAAAGGACATATATTTGATTATAACACATTATTCAAAAAATGGGGAGATTTTGGCAAAAAAGAGCCCAGGGAATTAATCCCTGGGCGAAGGTGAAGGTAGTTTGGCTAGTGTCTTTAGATCTGTTAAAATATTGCCCAGTAAGGATTTGAGCTTTCGTTCATGAAAACGAGCACTGCTTCCTGAATTCCAGCCAAAATAGTCCACGGTGGTTTGTCGATCTACACAAATTCCGTCGTCTAGTCCAAATCTCATCTTGATCAATTGGTGTTCCGGTTCCGGTATGTTATTTTTTAGTAATAATCTGATTTGTTCTATTGTGTCGTCATCTAGCCCATTCCATGTTTCGTAGGCGTTGTTGTCTAGTCGTCTGATGAGTCTAATCATAAACTTACTACTTTTAAAGTAATACCTTGGCCATCTTTTGACATTGTCTTCTGCTAGTTGGATGATGGCGAAGATATTGGCAGTGATGGTGAGAGGGCTTAAGTCTTGGCGAAATAATCCCAAACGTTTGAACTCTTCTTTTAGAACCATTCCCAATTGCCATAAAACTTCTCTGGTTTCGTCGTCGTAATGATAGCTTTTGGGGCTAATGATTTTAACGAAGTTTTTACAGGGGAATATTTCCTGCCGGATTTCTAACACTACCTTTTCGAGGGGTAGCTTTTCGAGTATCGTGCGATACCCTGCATCTATAGAGAGCATATCTAGTGTCAAATCTTTAGCACTTAACATTCGTTACACCTCCTTTTTAAAGAACCCACAAAGTGCCTGTATCTTTATTATACCATAGATTATGGAAAAAGTCAATGTTTTACGTTATATGACATTTGGTGGTTAAATTCAATAAAAAACCGTATTTTGCTACTAAAAAATCGGCTATTTCGCCGATTCGTATATAGTTTAGTGGCGCCGTTTACGAAGTACGGTGCCCCGCTTTTTGATGGTGAACGTTAGTGAGACATCAAAGTTTTGGTGGCGCCGACTGGACTTGAACCAGTGACACAAGGCTCTTCAGGCCTCTGCTCTACCAACTGAGCTACAGCGCCGTGACATAATTATATCACAAATGTGCTATAATGGGAATATGAACTGGAGGAAATGGTTAGATGATTTTGTGCTCGCCGGAAAAGGAATCTTGATGGCGACTCACGAAAAGAGGTTTTGGTATGGATTTATACCGACTTTTATCTTTTTTGGGACGCTAATTAATCTGCTTAGCGGTGGGTTTTCCAAATTTGAGCTGATGGGGGCGGTGGGATTTGGTGGATCGATGAAAATTCTACTTGACGCGTTCTTGAGTATTTTTGGGGTGAATCAGATTTTTATTGAGTGGCTGCCGACGTTCCTTTTGGCGCTTTTACAGGGGATTTTGGTGGGACTAATTGTGTTTCTTTGGCAAAAAAAGAAACAGGCTGGCGATGCTAATTCGGCTAACGTAGAGAAGGCGGGAATTATTACGGGGCTGGTGGCGCTCGGTGCGGGCTGTCCGACTTGTGGAACGACGCTTCTGACGCCGCTTCTGGGTGCGATTTTTTCGACGGGGTCGCTGGCGATTGCGGGGGTGATTTCTACTGTTGTGACAATTCTGGCGGTGGTGATTGCGATTTTGTCTTTGAAGAGATTGGGTGTGGAGGCATATGTTATAATAGTAAATGAAAAATATTTAGCGAGGAAGAATGAAAAAGCAAAAAATCGTTAGAATTGTAAGTATTATTGTGATTGTGGTGGCGATAGTAGCGGCGATGGTGGCGAGTTTCAATCAGAAACCATCTAATGCTGATATGATTTGGGATGAGCAGACGATAATTGGTAATAAAGAAGCCAAGAATTATTTTATTATTTATTCGGACATTGTGTGCCCTTATTGTGTGGCGTTTGAAAATGCGATTATTGAGAACAAAGAGGACTTTGAGCGGTATATTGCTGATAATGATGTTTTGGTGGAAATTCGACTGTCGGATTTTTTGTATGAACATGGGGCGTCGAAGTCAATTGCGTCGCGTTATAGTGCGGAGGCGGTGTATTGTGCGAAGAACGAAGGGAAATTTTGGGATTATTATGAAAAGGCGATCACGACGGTGTGGAACGATTATTTCAAGGAGTCGGGGAAGAGCGGGTATTCGAAACTGAATAGCAATACCAAGGATTATTGGATTGAAATCGGTAAAAGTGTGGGGCTGTCTGACAAATTTGAGAAGTGTGTGAAAGAAGATGAGCCGCTGGAGGAGGTAGTTAAAGTATCTGATAAGATGGCGAAAAATATTGATGGGTTGCCGTATTTCAAATTCAATAAATATATCAGTTCTGGATTTGATATGTCGTGGGGGTATGATTATGTGAAAATGTACTTTGATTCGGGGTTGAAGTCTAAGTAAGCTGGATTTTGGGGGGATTGGTATGATATAATGTAAGATATGAAGAAGATGAATACTGCGCCGATTTCGGGGACTTTGGAGCTTTTGCCGGCGGAACAAGTCGTTTTTGATAAACTTAAACAAAGGGTGGCGGAAAATTACAGGGCGCATGGATATCTTAATATAGAGACGCCGATTTTGGAAAGAACAGAGATACTACTAGCAAAGGCTGGTGGTGATACTGAGAAACAGATTTATAAGGTGGCCAAAACGAATGAGACGATGGAAGATGCTACCGAGGCTCTGAGATTTGACCATACGGTGCCACTGGCTAGATATATCGTAGAGCATGAAAGTGAGCTTAGTTTTCCTCTGAAAGTGTCGCAGATGGGGGAGTGTTTCCGGGGTGAGAGAGCGCAACGGGGTAGGTTCCGTGAGCTTTATCAGTGTGATGTGGACGTGACTAACCGTGGTGATCTACCGCTGTTTTATGATGTGGATGTGATTTCTACGCTGCTTGATACTTTTTCGGCTTTTGAACTTAAGACACCGGTGCTTGCTAGAATTTCTAATCGCAAGATTTTGAAGGGGCTACTTGCTGGGATGAATTTGCAGGAAAGGTCTGCGGATATTTATAGTATTATTGATCATTCCGAGAAGGTGCCGGCGGAAAAAACTGAGACGGCGCTTGATGAAATCGGGTTGTCTCCAGATGAGAAAGCGAAAATCTTGACGTTTATTGATTTTAATGGCGAGGCTTCTGAAGTGGTGGAGGGAATTAGGGGGTTAGGGGTGGAAAATGAGATTTTGTC
>CAYOSV010000055.1:0-3043 GCA_964406725.1 uncultured Candidatus Saccharibacteria bacterium
ACTTCCGCCAAAAAATAAAATCGAGAGCTTGCTCTCGTATTTTGTTTTTGAAGGGAGTACTGAGGATTATAAATCCTCTCGCTTCCGCTATTTTTGTTTCACAAAAACTCAAAAAGCGAGATTCGGATCTCACTTCGTTCGATGCGAATCCTCTCGCTTCCAAAAAAGAAAAAGCCACCGCTGAGCTTGGTGGCTTGTTTGGGTTGGGTGTCTAACAAGCAAATGGGGAGTAGTAGTCTCTGTTACCGGCAAAATCAAGCATTGGAAATGTAATTTGCCCGTAATGCCGACGAAATTCATAGCTAGGTGGACCTACTTCTTCCCCTGGATAGTACTGGCTTGTAACATTAAGCAGTACGGGAAGCGGACCGGGCAAAGATTTGCCACGTATCATTGGGTCTGACACCCATACCGATTGCCATTTGCGTTCTTTTAGAATAATGATATATCCAGTGGTATATTCATCGCCGCCTATTTTGTGTTGGACATTTTTATCTATTGCTATTCTGTTTCGCTCACGTCTAATGGCGTCGATCATTTCGGAGCTAGTATTCCAAGTTTTAGACATCTGCATGTATTTGATGAGTTCGGTTTTATTCAGTTGCTTTATATCCTGTTCGGATAAGCCCAAATCATACAGACAATAACTGTTGGTAGCTCCTAGATAATGTCGTATCGCATTTGAAACATTGATTCGGGATCACCATAACGAATGAGTGCTACGATATCCGCAAGATGCAACGCTTCTTGGTATGAAATGATATGCCGAGGATAATTTTCGTCACAGGTTTGTTTAAGCATATAGCCTGCAACGCCAAGAGGAAGTTGATAAGCTGACAAGTCGTTTACTACACGTGGCTTATCTTCGCTAATAAGAAATGATTCTTCTGACACATCGAATGGTGCTAATTCCAAGAGCTTTTCTTGGTAGAATTTGCGATTCGCTTGGTACTTTTTTTCTCGTTTCTGCATCCATTTTTCCCATTTTTTATGGGATATCCACTTGCTAAAAGAATTAGACATTTTAAATCAACTCCTTTCAAAGTGCACCCAACCCTGCTTTTATTATAACAGATTTTTCGTAATATGTCTAGGCGGGTATAATTTACACAGTATAGATAAAAATTACGCAAATTCAAGCTATCATGCAAAACATAGAGATAAAAATGAAACTAAAGAAGTCTTAATAACGAACTATTAAGATAAACTACCTTTTTATAATATAATTTGATTAGGAAGAACTAGATTTGGGTTTGAATAGATTATAAAAGTTCGAACTTTGTCCAGACACTTCCGCCACGTTCCTTATGGAACGCATCAAAAAGCGAGATTCGAATCTCGCGCTTTGCGCTCGATGCAAATCCTCTCGCTTCCGCCAAGAACTGAGGGGTTCTTTTTTTATTCTTTTACAACGAGAACTGATTGAGTGTCGTTGTCGTAGTAATATTCGAATTCATAGGTATTGATATCGTCACTGATGCTAAAGGTGTATTTTTTGCCTTTGTGGCCTTCTAATTTGACGGTGTACCCGAGATCGCTACTAATAAGCTTAACGCCGCCCTCTGCTTCACCGGCGAAGGCAGAAATGTAAGGTTCGCCGATAAAAATGATATCGTTTTCGGTGATGAATGTATTGTTGTAGGTTTCGAACGGTTGGCTGAGGTTGCCAATGACTAGAAAAACAATTAGACTAATTGTAGTAAGTGCGGCACTGATAATACGAGGGATTTTGTCTTTGAAGATTGAAAAAATGAATACTGGGATAATACAGAAGCAATAAATAATCGTCAGTAAATGATTTGGGAAATTTTCGGTCAGACTGGGGATATAGCTTAGCCCAGCATAAACCAGATAGATCGTCGCGACAGATAAGATAAGTGCGGAATACCACTGGTCTTTTTTGATATACCAAGCGATAAAACCACCAGGGAAGGTTAAAAGTGTTACTATAAACCAATACCGGTAGTAGCCAAAAAGGCCCCAGCCCATACTATTAAACGGTACCTGAAAAAGATAGACAAGGGGCTGCGAAATTAAAAAGAAAGCAAAAGTTTTGAGTGCAGCTTCGAGAGGTTTTTTGGAATTTACGATAATGATAATTGCGGGTAAGACCCACCATTCTGGCATGGCTGCGATGTCGTGAAAAGAATTCCCATCTGGCACCAACATAGCCATAAGTGCAGTATAGAGACCCATTGCCACTGCAAAAATGATTAATTTGGGCCAAGTGATGCTTAGCCCACCAAAGAGTTTTTTGAAAAACTTTTTCATGATTAAATTATAGCAAAATAACTTGAGATTCGTCTAGATACCGATATTCTAGGTTAGACTTTTTATCTGTCTCTCGTGAACCATTGATTTCACACCAGGAGTGATAGATTTTTTATCCTCCAGTAGCTGTGGAAGCTATAGACTGGAATAAGCTTATGGAGCCTGCACACACCGCACGTAGAACCCAAAGCGGCGGCCGTTGCGGCCGGTATATAGGCTACTACCATCGTAAACCAGGTAGTACCGTCTCGCACCACTATAGGCAGTAGAGCCCCACCAGCTCCCGTACGTAGCCTCATTGTACAGCGTACCATTGCTGTAATCCCCGCCCAGGACTGGGGAAAAGCTAGCTACGTTTCTCTGGCTATCAATCTGTGTCTTAGAAGGAAGCGTCCAACCCTTCGGGCAAATACTCTCCGTGGCCGGATCTATATTTGTTGCTGGGTTACTTGACGTGGTATTTTCGTCAATGATGGTGCCAGCAGAAGCCAGAGTATAGTTATACCAGTTGGTCGGTAAATCACCGCTACTTGAGATCGCACCACTATGAATACAACTGTTTTTATATGCGGGACCCCATCCGGTGGAACCACTCGATCCATCCCAGCATTCTTTCCCGCCAGTGCCGTAGGTGACAAGGTCGTAAGTGGTGAGTTCGCGGTAGCCATCGGGTTATGAGACTGGCGGTGGTTCCATCTAGTGTGTTGTTTGCAATCTCACCCGTCATATCCTGAAGATAAGTTAAGTCTGTCACAGTCTTTTCTTCACTAAC
>CAYOSV010000056.1:0-2884 GCA_964406725.1 uncultured Candidatus Saccharibacteria bacterium
TGGCATCATCAATAGCATTTGGTTCTATTATAGTTCCAGCACTGGCGATGGCGTAATCTTAGGTGCTAACAGAAAAGAATATGAATGATAATTTTGAACTGAAGAAGGCGTATCATGCTAAACAGGTTGCGTATGACGAAATGTCTAATGCGAGGGAGAAGCTGTCGGATCTCAGTCAGGCTTTGTCGGAGTACCGCTATAACAGAATGCAACATTCTTAGTGATAATCTTAAACTAATGTCTGAAAATCTGGAAGAAGACCTTAATAAAGCAGAGATTTATATGAAAGGATCAAAGTTTTTTGCCACATTTGCTAAACAGCAGATGGTGGAGCGAGACAATTTAATTACGGCTAAACGTCATATGCCACGTCCAGACAATCACGCTTCTGAGCAACTTCTATCTCGATTGAAGCTGGTACGGGCGGAGCATGCCTATATTTTAGAGGAGTACCATATCTCTAAAAACGAGTTTGTTATGAAAAAGCGAAATTAGTATAAAAAAGCGGCTTGATGGTAGGATTGACATCTACTACGGCGCAGACGAAGCATAAGCGTTTGATATTTTTTTGATCGTGCGATATAATTTGGACTACTGATATGGCTTACAAAATGGTAGATGATTTGCAGGATTTTTTGTGTGCTCTTGAAAAAATGTATTGTGAGAGATACGTGTCTTTTTCCGAGCTTGAAAAAATGAGAGATTTGATGCCGCCGATCCCGAAAGGCCGTGAGGCGAAAAAGTTGGCTAAGAAAATTAGATTTTATTTGAATAATCGGGAGAAGCTGAATAGGAAATTTATCGCGGGTGAGCAGAAGAAAATTTTTGAAGTGGAGGGGAATAATTTGGATGCGGAGCAGATAGCGGCGGTGGTAGCGTGTGATGATGCGGAGCTAATTCTCGCTTCGGCGGGGAGTGGAAAAAGTGCGAGTTTAATGGGGAAGGTGAATTATTTGGTGCGGGATTTAGGGATGCCGGCGGAGGAAATTTTGGTGATTGCTTTTACGCGGAAAGTGGTGGAGGAGCTTAACGCGCGGATGAGCAAAAGCGGAGTGGAGATTTGTACGTTTCATTCGTTTGGAAATAAAATAATTCGTAATTTGAATGTGGGTACGGAACTGAAGCTAGTGCCGGATGGTTTTTTGGAACAGGTGGCAGAAAAGTTTTTGAAAAATGTGAATGTGAAATGGTTTGGCAGTAAAGATAATTTTCGGAAACTTTTGGTTTCGACTTTACAATTACAAAAAAATGAGCAGATAACTCTCAAAGAATTTGGAGAGAGGATTCTTAAAATGAAGGATGAAAAAGAGCGGGAGCGGGCGGAAAAGTTTTTTAAGATTTATAGTAAATTTGTGAGGATTTATGGAAAAATTCTAAGAGATAACCGGCTGTATGATTTTTCGGATATGTTGTCGTGGGCGACGAGGATTATTGAAAAAATGCCGCGCGAAGAGCTGAAATATAAATATGTGCTGGTGGATGAGGTGCAGGATTTGTCTTTGTCAAAATCTCTACTTCTTAAGGCGATTCTTGATAATTGCTGTAATACAAAGCTTTTTGCAGTGGGAGATGATTGGCAGTCGATTTATCGGTTTGCGGGTAGTAATCTCGGGGTTTTGAAAGATTTTGAAAAGACTTTTTCTAGGTTTACTTATCGTGGAGTGATAAGGCGTACGTATCGGTTTGGTCAGCCGACGGCGTGGGTGAGTGAATATTTCGTGAGGCGAAATAGGGAACAATCCAAGAAAAAAGTTTTGACTTTGAAGAATAAACGGACGCCGATTGAGATTTGTCTTGGTGAGAGCGAGCGTGGGGTGCCGGAAGATTATGAAGCGGTGGACAGGTCTCTGCAAAAATTATTTTTGGAACTGGGTGAAAAATTGTTTGAGAAAAATATGCAAGTGATTAGTCGGTACAATAAAGATGTTTATCGGTTGGTGGATTTTAAAACTTGTGAATATAAAAATGCGAGGATTTTGGAAGAGAGGGAAGATGGGGTGAAACTTGGGTGGAAGATTATGGGTGCTTCAAAAGAATTAATGGTGAATTTTTGTAGTATGCATAAATCAAAAGGGATTACGAGGGATTTTGTGTTTGTGATTAATATGAATGAGGGAGAGAAGGGAATGCCGTCAACGAGGGTGGATGAGCCGATCCTTGCGACGCTGTTGGCTCGTCCGGACAAATTCCCGCTGGCGGAGGAGAGGAGACTTTTTTATGTGGCGATGACTAGGGCGAAAGAAAAGACCTTTATTGTGGCGGAGCGTAAAAAAGTCTCGCGATTTGTGCGAGAGATTGCGAAAAATTTGAGTTCGGAGATAATGGAGGAGCTTAGGTGAAAGAGGTGTATTTGGGTGGACCAGGATTTTTACCAAAAACATGATGTAATCATTGACTATTGTATGAAACTATGATATAATGAAAGTGATATATCGGTAGAGCTTGTGCTGGTGGTGATGTATCGCTAATAATAATTAACGGAGCAAAAAATGATTAAAGCTTTGGTCAGATTATACAAAGAGCGTCGTGAGTTGACATTGCTTGAGATTGCTTATTTCACTTTGTCGGTCATTTCGTTTATAATTGCGGGCACTGTTGCTTTGTTTAATCAGTCGCTTGGTGTAAGCATTCTTATAGTACCACTTTTCGCTTTGGTGGCTGGCGTAGTTAACATCGTTGCTTGGTCGTTGGTCAAATTACTCATTGGGGGTTTGGCTGATAAAAAAGGCGATGGCAAGGTGGCTAAAAGCGCTAAGTAATACAAATATATTTAATATAAAAAACAGTGACGTTTGGTCGCTGTTTTTTTGATGTTTTACCTTGATTTTGTCTTGGTACACCGTAGTGAAAGAAGTTGCAACCATGGTTAAAGTAGATTTGCTAT
>CAYOSV010000057.1:0-2828 GCA_964406725.1 uncultured Candidatus Saccharibacteria bacterium
GCCGTCAGAATAGCCACTTGAACTTCAGGAGAACCAACATCGTTCTTGTTGCGAGCGACACTGGCAATAGCCTTGTCTTTATTCTCTTTTGTTATCATAGTGCTTCTATTATAGCACAAAAATATGGTATAATCAAGGGGTGAATAGTAATTCTGAAGATAGAGTGATTTTGATTGATAAGCCGGCGGGGATGACGTCTTTTGGGGTGGTGGCGAGAGTGCGGCGGAAGCTAAAAGATGAGTTTGGGCACAAAGTGAAGGTGGGGCATACTGGGACTTTGGATCCGTTTGCGACGGGGCTTTTGATTTTGCTTTCGGGGAAGTTTACGAAGAAATCGAATGAGTTTTTGAAACTGGATAAAGTTTATGAAACTACTATAAAATTGGGCTATATTTCTAATACTGGAGATACTGAAGGAGAAATAGAGAAGAAAAGTAATAAAAAGATAGGTTTAAAAGAGATCCAAGAAATTTTGAAAAGTTTTGTGGGGAAGGTTGAACAGACGCCGCCGAAGTTTAGTGCGATTAAGATTAATGGGCAGCGGGCGTATAAGTTGGCGAGAAAGGGGGCGGATTTTGAAGTGCCGAGTCGGAAAGTGACTATATATAATATAGAGATTTTGGAGTATGAATATCCAATTTTGAAATTGAGGTGCCATGTGTCGTCTGGGACGTATATTCGGACTTTGGCGGAGGATATTGGGAAGAAGCTCGGGGTGGGGGCGTATTGTGAGAGCCTCCGGCGGCTGAAAATCGGCGAGTATGATGTCAAAGATGCCGAGAGTGTGGTATAATAGAGATATAACAAACTAAGTGGAGAAGACGGCAGAGACGAGGTTGCTGTCTAAAGTAGGTTCATCTCTGATGTTTTCTCCTAAGAAAGGATTTTTTATGGAAATAATAAACCCTAATGGCAAGAAGACGATGCACGTATCGTGCGATTGGCTGGGACGGAAGCTTACTATTGAGGTGAATAGAGTAGGATTTCGGACGACTTCTTCGGTACTCGTGACCTATGGGGAAACCGTGGTACTAGGCTCAGTGGTAGTAGGGACGAAGCCAGTGGTGCAAGATTTCTTCCCACTATCAATTGACTACGAAGAGAAGTTTTATGCGGCGGGGAAGATTTCGGCGTCTCGCTTTATTAAAAGAGAGGGTAAGCCGGCAGATGAAGCAGTGCTGGTGGGGCGTTTGATTGACCGGCCGATTCGTCCACTTTTCCCGAAGGGGTATCGTCAGGAAATTCAGGTGGTATGTACTGTGCTGTCGATGGATCCTTCGTTTAGGCCAGATTGTGTGGCGATGATTGCGGCGTCTTCGGCGCTGATGAATGCGGGCGTGCCGTTTGATGGACCGATTGCGGGGATTCGGATTGGTAGAATTGGCAGCGAGTTTAAAGGTTTTCTCTCTCCAGAAGAAAGAGAGCAGTCTCCGCTTGATCTTGTGGTGGCTTGTAAGGACGGCAAGGTGGTGATGGTGGAAGCTGGAGCCAAAGAAGTGCCGGAAGATACGATTATTGAAGCGATGCATTGGGCGGTAGATAATGTGACGCCGGTTTTGGATCTTCAGAGGCAACTTGCTAAACAGGTAGCGGCGCCAGAACAGGAATATGAACTAGTTTTGCCAGGTGAGGAAGTAATTAAGGAAGTGGCCAAGTGGACGGAAGGTAAATTTGGGTCAAAGATTCGCGGCAATGTGATGGAACGGGCGCAGATCTTAGACGATATGAAATATGCGATGCATGATGAATTTGCTTTGTCTAAAGGTGAGGGGGAGACGGATAATGAAAAGGTCAAATGGTATGATGAGAATCTGCGTGATGTGTATGATCAGGCGTTTGAGCTAGCTGTGCATAAAGAAGTTCGCCGCGGTATTTTGGAAGAAGGGGTGCGTCCAGATGGGCGGAAACTGACTGAGGTTCGTCCTCTAAGCTCCCAAGTTGGGATTTTGCCTCGTGTGCACGGTTCCTCGCTCTTTACACGTGGGGTGACTCAGGCGATGAATATCGTGACATTGGCTCCTCTTTCTTATTCGCAAGAAGTAGATACGATGGAAGTAACAGATGGTAAGAGGCGCTATATGCATCATTATAATGCGCCGTCTTATACGGTGGGTGAGCCAGGCCGTCTTGGTAGTCCTGGGCGTCGTGAGATTGGGCATGGGTATTTGGCAGAGAGAGCTCTGATTCCGGTTCTTCCATCCGAAGAAGATTTTCCTTATGCGATCCGTTCGGTGACTGAGATTATGTCGCAAAATGGTTCAACTTCGATGGCGGCAACTTGTTCTTCTTGTATGGCTTTGATGGATGCGGGTGTGCCTCTCAAGCGTCCAGTATCAGGGGTTGCGATGGGGCTAATGGTAGATGTGCCGAAGGGCCAGCCGATTGAAGCTTCTGATATTGATAAAGCTTACGTGCTAACGGATTTGATGGACGCAGAAGATTTTGCTGGGGATATGGACTTTAAGGTGACCGGTACAACGGAAGGTATTACCGCGCTTCAGATGGATATGAAAGTGCATGGGCTGCCGGTAGAGATTTTGGAAAAAGCGATTAAGCAAAGTCATGAAGGGCGGATGTTTATTTTGAATCATATTCTTGAAGTGATTAAAGAGCCATGTGAGAAGATTTCGGATTATGCACCGAGGATTGAAAAGGTGAAGATTTCTAAGGATAAAATCGGTGCGGTGATTGGTAAAGGTGGGGAGATGATTAATAAGATCACTTCTGAGACTGGCGCGGGGGTTGATATTGCTGAAGATGGTCTTGTGACAATTTCTGGTACAGATGCCAAATCGATTGAGATGGCAGTAAAGTGGGTTCGTGATTTG
>CAYOSV010000058.1:0-2728 GCA_964406725.1 uncultured Candidatus Saccharibacteria bacterium
TGGTGGGGATATATGGACTTGAACCATAGACCTCGTCATTATCAGTGACGCGCTCTAACCAGCTGAGCTATATCCCCGAAAACTGTGGTCGACTTTTATTAAAATAAAAGTCGTCCGCAGGGCGTCGCCTCGGAAATATGGCATAGCCATATTTCTTAAAATATTCTTCAATCTTCGTAAAAGAAATAAATTTCTTTTACTCAGCTTTTAGAATATTTCTGAATTAAGGCTTCGCCTTAATTCTCTCGGCTCCTACTGTGGTGGAGTAACAGGGACTCAAACCCTGGACCTCCGCCTTGCAAAGGCGGCGCTCTAATCAACTGAGCTATTACCCCATATCAAAACATTAAGGTGTGTTCTTATTTTACATCAAACATGCTAAAAAATCAAGTTTTTATGTTATAATGGAACCATATGGATTTTACTTTTGATTTTGGATGGATGGCGATAGGGTTGGTGATAGCCGCTGCGGGGGCGGCAGTCGTGTATTTCCACCAGCCGATTGCTAATAATCTTGCTAATGGTGTTTCTTCTTATGATCACGTCAAATTATTTGGCGTAATCGCGATAATTGTAGGCTTGCTAATAACGATGAATTTGCATACTTTTATTTTGACCCTAATCGTGAATATGATTAGGGGTGGCAATTAGGTTATTGCCATTTAATTTGCCGGGTCCACTCATACATAGCAATGGCAGCAGCGGCGCCAACGTTGACAGAGCGGGTGGAGCCAAAAGATTCGATATATCTTACGTCGTGGGCTTGCTCTAATAGTTCTTTGGTGATGCCGTTATTTTCAGATCCAAAAATCAAAGTAGTATTTTGAACAAATTTTTTATCATGGAGGGGTTTGGCGCTTGTTATGTTGTTTTCGATAGCGACTAATTCCCTACCCTTTTGGGTTTTTAAAAAATCTTCGTAGGTGAAGTGGTGAACAATTTCTAAATACTTATCTGTGCACATAGCACCACGACGATTGTACTTTTTCTTGCCAATGATGTGGACTTTTGATACGTTGAAAGAATTGGCCGTCTGGACGATAGAGCCGATATTAAAATCGTGTTCAAGATTCTCAATAGCGATTTCGAGATTGGCGCGGGATTTTTCTAGCGTATCAAAAATTTGTTCATTAGATTGGCCTTTGAACTGGTCGATGAGATTACGAGTGTCTTTTACATTAACTTCCATGTGATATAATTATAGCATAAGAGGAGGTTAAGATGAAATTTGATGAGTACCAAGAGCAGGCAAAAAGGTCGGATACTTTTGAGCCTTGTAGTTTATCTGAGGTAGGCTTCACTGAAAAAGTAATGGGGCTAGCTGGGGAGGCTGGCGAAGTAGTAGATAAATTTAAGAAAATTTTGCGAGATAAAAACGGCGAAATATCTGATCAAGACAAAGAAAATATCGTAAAAGAGCTTGGGGATGTATTGTGGTATGTGGCTTCAATTGCACGTTACATGGAAGTACCTTTGTCAGAAGTGGCAGAAAAGAACATTGAAAAACTAGAAGGCAGACTAAAGCGTGGTACCGTACATGGCGCAGGAGATGAACGCTAGGGGCTTATACTTATAATTCGATTAATTCGTAATCGGTGGTGCCAAGACCGAGTTTTTCTGCATATGGTAAAATAGCGCGGCCTTCGCGAGAATCAATACGCTCTTTTAATTCCTCAGCACCTTGGTCTTTTGATGTCCAGATAGCGTCGATAAAGGCTTGGTCATTGGCGACAGGGTCGATGGAGCCAAAGATACCGATGTCGCCCATCACGGGATCGCCTTGATTGGCATCACAGTCGCAATCCAGAGAGAGGGCGTTTGCTACGGTGATATAAATGATTGGTTTGTCTTCTTCCTTTAAATAGTCTGCTACGGCAGTGGCGGCTTCAGCCATGGATTCAATAAAATTAATCTGGGGATGTTTGAGTGCCCAGCAGAGTTTGGGGCTTTTAGTCTTGCCACAGGAGTGGATGTAGGCTTTGCCGTTTCTGGACGCAATGCCGATGGACTGGTTTTTGAGATTGGCACCAAAACCTCCCATGGTATGACCTTTGCCGTGGGCAAGATTGATAATGGCATCGTATTTTTTGAAATTGTTACCAATTAAGTCGTATTTGAGGTGTTTGCCATTTTTTACGGGAATTTCAAAATCACCAGTGGCATCCATGATATCTACATCGGCATAGGAGGTGAAGCCGTGTTTTTCGGCTACTTTTAAATGGTCTTCTACGGTGTTACGTGCACCGGGGTAGGCAGTATTACACTCTATAATAGTACCGTTGACTGATTTTACAAATGGGCCGATAAGTTCTGGCTTTAAGTAGCCCTTAGCACCGTCTTCACCAGTAGAAACTTTTACGCCAACTTTATTCTTCCCCCCGTTTGTAATATCCACCCCTATTGCTTCGTAGATTTTTTGTAATCCTTCTGGGCTAATATCTTTGGTAAAATAGACTTTTGCTTTCTCCATGACACTCCTTTTTATTATTATAACAAAAAAACCGCCTTTTAATAGGCGGAATTTTGGTTTAACAATTTGGTTGTGCAATCATTATCTTAGTTCTTTGTAGCTTGTTGTTACTCCTACGTAAGTAGGCGAAGTTATGGTTCAAGCTTGCTAACCATAACCGTAACCGACCTTGATACATGCATCCTTTCGGATTCATGCTCATCATTCCTTCTCAAGAAAGGAGGTAATCCATCGACACGTTCTCGTACCGATGCCTTG
>CAYOSV010000059.1:0-2637 GCA_964406725.1 uncultured Candidatus Saccharibacteria bacterium
TCAGCCGCACCGTCCGCCGCTGGTGGGGCGTCTCGCCGCAGCACCTCCGCATCCTGGCCCGCAACAGCGGCGACATCGGCAAGTACGGGCTCTGAGCCCGTCCGCCGAGCGGCCGTAGATAGGCCAAATTGCCTACTTTCTACCTTCTGAAATCGAGAAAGCAACAAATTCCATCACCATTTATGTGTTTTTAGCAGTTTGAAACAGCAAATTTGAAGAATTTTGTGTAATTTTGCAAACGAAGAAAATAATTATGACAGCAAATAATAATCAAAATACTAAAAAGGTTATCAGCTTGTTCTCCGGGGCGGGCGGATTGGACATCGGTTTTGAAAGCGCTGGCTTTCAGGTGGCTGTGGCCGTGGAGGTTGACCCGTCGTGCTGCGAAACGCTGAGGACAAACAAGCCTGACATGGCCATTGTCAACAAGAGTATTGTGGACGTGACGGGACAAGAAGTGCTCGACGCTGCCGGGTTGAAGGTCGGCGAGGCGGCATTGGTTATCGGTGGACCTCCATGTCAGAGCTTCAGCCTCGCAGGTTTGCGCAAGGGCTTGGACGACGAGCGCGGGCGGCTGCTTTTTGAGTATGTCCGTATCGTGAGAGAGACGCTTCCGAAAGGCTTTGTCTTGGAGAATGTGAAAGGTCTTACGAACTGGGATCACGGGCGGGCATTGCAGCTGCTGATGGACGAGCTTGGCAAGCCGATAGAGTACGAGGGAAAGGAATATCACTATACGATTAGTACACCGCAGGTGCTGAATGCCGTGGACTATGGCGTGCCGCAGAACCGCGAGCGCCTGATAATTGTTGGCAACCGTATGGGTAAGCATTTCCTTTATCCGGCTCCCCATGTGTTCGAGCCTAAGAAGACGGTGTGGGATGCCATTGGCGATTTGCCTGAGCCGGATGAGCCTTCGGAGACGGCACAGCGCGTAGCAGGAACAATTAAAGAGAGGAGAGAGAAATATGGCTATTAAACAACATGTACCGAATCATCAAGTGACGGCACATTCGCCGTCAACGTTGGAGAAAATCAAGAGAGTGCCAATTGGCGGGAAGCTTTCAGAAGTGGAGCAGACATTTGGCTCGACCTATCGCAGGCTTGACCCAACGAAACCGTCGCCGACGGTCACTCGCAGCGGCTACCGCGACTTCATCCATCCGTATGAAGACCGTATGCTGACGGTGAGAGAATTGGCGTGCTTGCAAACGTTCCCCGTGGACTGGGAGTTCAAAGGCGTCAGACTCGATTCTTATAGTTCGAAGCGCAAGACCACGATGACGCAGTTCGGACAGGTAGGCAATGCAGTGCCACCGAAACTGGCCGAGGCGATTGCAACGGAAGTGATGAAACAATTCTTTGAAGAGGAGAAATAAACCATGGCAAAAGTACCCGAATCAGTTGTGAAAGAGAGCTATTTCCTACGCTCGACATTCACCTACAACAGACTTCGCTCGGAAGGTTATTTCGAGCTGTTTATGAAAATTAGTAAGTTTGCCCGCATTGAGGGAGAGAAACTCAACTGGGATGACCGCGGCAAGTGGAGCATCAGCGAGGAGGCTTGGGAGATATTGCAGGCCAACAAGATTGCGCCGATGATGGTTTTCCTTCATCCGAAAGTCTTGCAGCTGAATCCATCATTTCTGAAGTATTACCGCTCAGTGACGTTGATGCCGCAGAAAGGCTTGACGACACTCACGGGAGTTTCAAGCGTGAACAAAATCGAAGAGGGCAAAGTCGAGGCTGGACGGGTAGTTCAGAACCATATTGACAAACTGGTGAAGACCATCAATGAAACCATGTCTTTGCTCGTTACTTTGGCCTCGGACATCAACGAAAAGAAGATTGAGGGAATGATGTATGCAACTGCTGGCGTGAAAATCGATGGTTCATGGCGCAACCAAATCGGTGCCGAGGGTGAACGCGTCATACGCAAGATAATTTTCAACGAGTTATTCGCCCACGATGAAATATCTTCGGTAGAGAATAAGAAGGACTTGCTGACAGAGATTGCTCATTGGGATGCCAATGGCGACATCGATGACGTAAAGAAACTGCATCTTATCAACGGCTATTCCATTCTGTTCTCATCAGAACCCGACGTGACTATGTACAATGACGCGGGTGCCATCGTCGGCATCATCGAAATCAAGTCGGGCCTCGACCCTGCAGGAGCATTGGAGCGTTTGGGAGCCATGTTTAAGTCGTTTGAGAACACGCTGGCCGAATATCCCGATGCCGTCACGATTCTTGTCGCCTCGTGCATCACGAAGGAGGTAGATAAGCGTCTGAATGCTTCAATGTCTGTCCGCCAGCGATACCTAACGACCGACATCACGTCAAGCGAGGCCGAAAAGCGCAAGTTCGTCAATCGGTTGAGAGTGATTATGCAGTTAGTTGGAAGGAAATAGCCGCATTATCCAATATAACAAACTTCGGGAGGCCGCCGCTGAATCGCCAGCATCGGCCTCCCGAATCTCTGTTCCGTCTGTACCTATATATTAAAGCCCTTCGGCTTCCTCCAACTCGCTTTCGAGGAAGCTATAGACGTAGCCGGAGCTTTGGATTCACCTTCTTCCGCCGAAACGACTACCCGAATCACGGAATCTCCTACCATTTTTACCGATGGCGGCA
>CAYOSV010000060.1:0-2588 GCA_964406725.1 uncultured Candidatus Saccharibacteria bacterium
TAGAAAAAAGTACTTGACTATACATAGATAGTCTCGTCACCTACGGCACTAGCGGGAAAGAATGCTGGGATGGATCGAGTGGTTCCACCGGATGGGGTCCCGCATATAAAAACAGTTGTATTCATAGTGGTGCGATCTCAAGTAGCGGTGATTTACCGACCAACTGGTATAACTATACTCTGGCTTCTGCTGGCACCATCATTGACGAAAATACCACGTCAAGTAACCCAGCAACAAATATAGATCCGGCCACGGAGAGTATTTGCCCGAAGGGTTGGACGCTTCCTTCTAAGACACAGATTGATAGCCAAAGAGATGTAGCTAGCTTTTCCCCAGTTCTGGGCGGGAATTACAGCACTGGTAATCTGTACAATGGGGCTACGCGCGGGTACTGGTGGGGAAGTGAGGCCTATAGTGCTGCTTGGCGGTACAGCTTGGGTTACAATGGTAGTAGCCTATCTACCACCAACCGTGCCCGCCAGTATGGGATCTGTGTGCGCTGTGTCCAGGCTCCATAAGCTTATTCCAGTCTATAGCTTCTACAGCTACTGGAGGATGAAGACCTTATTCTTCCAACACTGCTTTAATACGCCTCACCCCAGCCGAAGAAGATTCTTCCTTTACAATCTTGAAATGCCCAATCACGCCAGTATGTTCCACATGCGGTCCACCACAGACTTCCCTAGAAATCGGATTGTCAAAATCTCCAATCGTATAAACCTTCAAAATCTCCGGATATTTATCCCAAAACTGCCCATGTGCTTTCAAAGTATCTCGCGCATAGGTCTTCTCGTATTCATCAAACAGTACAGGAAGATCTGCCTTAATCCACTCATTCACCTGTGATTCTACCGCCGTGAGTTCTTCCGCCGTCAACTTGTGGTCGCAGTTAAAATCAAACCTTGTTCTCTCAGAAGTAGTATTCGACCCTTTCTGCACAATATCCGGCGAGACATGCTTTTGCAAAGCCGCCAAAAGCAAATGTGTAGCAGTGTGGTATTTAACCGTCTGCTCACCGTGGTCTTCTAGACCACCCTTAAACATACCCTTAGAAGCAGTCTGCGAACGTTCCCTTTGCTCAGCAAGAGCTGCATCAAATTCTTTCTTATAGTCCGAGGTAAGCTCAATTCCCTGCCTGTAACATTCTTCCACGGACAATTCCAAAGGAAAACCATAAGTATCCTGAAGCTTAAACAAATCCCGCCCCGACAAAGTCTTGTTATTTTTAGAAATTTTCCCAAGTTCTTTAAGTCCACGATTTAGAGTCTTTCTAAAGACATTTTCCTCTTTTAGTAACGTATCAAGCGCCGTTTCTCGGTGGGTCAGAATCGAATCTGGCAAATCCTCATAGTTTGACGCCACAATCGGCAGAATCTCAGACAAGAAATTGGTCGAAATCCCAAGGTCTAGCGCACGGAGAATTGCCCGCCGTACTAGCCGTCTCATTGCATAGCCCTGAGTCTTATTAGAAGGCGCCAAGCCCTGTGAAGCCAGTAAATAGGCTCCACGGATATGATCTGCAATCACCCGCATCTCATCAGTATTATTCTCATAGGATTTCCCCGAAATCTCCTCTAGCTTCTCAATAATTGGCCGCATCAAAGAAATCTTAAACACGTCAAACGACCCAATCGCTGCTGCCGCAATTCTCTCTAATCCCCCACCAAAATCTACATTTTTCTTCTCTAGCTCCTCAAACGAGCCGTCAGGAAGTCGACGATACTGCATAAACACTTGGTTGCCAATTTCCATAAATCTGGCCCCGTCCGAAGCTGGATGAGCAAAGCCGTATTTCTCTACATCCTGCTTATCTTCACCAAAATCATAAAAGACTTCGGAATCTGGCCCGCACGGATCTCCTAGTGGCGTAGAATCAATCCCACCACCCCTACTCCACCAGTTTTCGTGGTCGTCGTAAAAGAAAATCCGCTCGCCTGGCTTAATTCCCCGTTTATCGCCATTAGAAGCCGACCCAATCTCAGCAATCTTTGCTTCAATCCCAACCTTTCTAAACACTTCTTGCCAAATCTCGGCAGCCTCAGTATCTTTGGGGATACCATATTTTTTATTCCCAATAAAACACGTTACATAAATCTTCTCTGGGTCGAGCCCCACAACTTTAGTCAAAAATTCAAAAAAGTTCTCAATCTGCTCTCTCTTAAAATAATCACCAAGCGACCAATTCCCTAACATCTCAAATACGGTGGTGTGTCTAGGGTCGCCCACATCCTCAATATCCTGAAGTCGCATTGATGGCTGCGCATCACAAAGCCGCTTACCCTCTGGATGATCTTTTCCAAGCAAATATGGCAGAAGCGGTTGCATCCCCGAACCAGTAAAAAGTGTAGTCGGATCGCCCTCAAGCACCAGCGGCGCCGGCTGAATTATTTTGTGTCCTTTTGAGACCTGAAAATCTAAGAATTTTTGCCTAATTTTGTTTGCATCCATAGGGATAATTATATCATAAATCAGGTAAACCTGAATCCCAAAATAAGACATCCTGTCTGCCATATCTTGTATCACACCTACGGCACTAACGGGAAAGAATGCTATGGAACATGGAACGGTACTAGCCAAAAAGGTTGGGG
>CAYOSV010000061.1:0-2527 GCA_964406725.1 uncultured Candidatus Saccharibacteria bacterium
CGGTGAGGCCTTGTTCGTCGACGTTGAACATGTAGATGACGGGTTTGTCGGTGAGGTAGGGAATGTTTTCGTCGGAGGGGTCCTTTTTGCGTTTGGCTTCGACTTTTGCCTTGGTTTCTTCATCGGCTAATTGTAGTTCTAGGTTGATGATGTCAATGTCGTCTTTGGCTTGACTCACGATATCGTCTTCGGGTTTGTTGTCGGCTCTTACTATATCATCATTTTTGAAGGCGCGGACGACATGGCAGATAGCTTGGCATTCGCGGATATGGGCTAGGAATTTGTAGCCAAGGCCTTCGCAATTTGATGCACCAGCAACGAGGCCGGCGATGTCGACAAATTCGACGGTAGCTGGGATAATCTTGTTGGTTTCATACATTTTAGCCAAGACATCTAGACGTTCGTCTGGGACTGGAACAATACCGACATTTGGCTCGATGGTAGCAAAAGGATAGTTGGCGGCAAGTGCGCCAGCGTTTGTAAGTGCGTTAAATAATGTAGATTTGCCGACATTAGGTAAGCCGACGATTCCGATCTTTAAATTCATAACCAACCTATCCTTTCTATTGACAAAATGCTCAATGTTTGATATAATGGAGTTATATTCGAGGTTACTCGCAATCCCCCCTTCTGAAAAGTTGGGGGCACATTTTTACTTATAGAGTTCATGGAACGCTTTCTTTACTGTTTCTAAATCTGATTCTGGAACACGACCTAGTTTGGAATGTAATCTCGAAACGCTCATGACCCTTGCTTGGCAAACAGCAGCAAATTCCTTTTTGCCTAAAAATTCAAATTCTGCATACCAGGAGCTAGATTTCTCTTGTGAAGTCAGAGGAATTCCCATAAATCCAAATTTACTCAGTTTTCGCATAATCAGAACTGGGCGGGTGAAACGTGTACTTTTGCCATTAATCTCTACCCCAACATTTTCGCCAAAGCTACACCACCAAACCTCTCCTTCCAAGATTTTTGGGATTTTGGCATTAAAATGGAGTTTTTCTTTCAAAACAATCCATTCTTCAAAATGTTTTTCTTCCATATCTGTTATTATATCATAAAATGATGTTATAATAGAGATATGGCAACATTTTTCTGTACAAATTGTGGTGAAAGAATGTGTAATAGTAGTAATGATAATCTTTTTGAGAATTATTTAATTAAAGCAAATGTCGATTATTTAGAAGAGAAAAGATATAATAAGATAGTCAAAAGAGTGAACCAAGAATATAAAGAAAAGCAAAAAGATTCGGAATTTGGGGATGATTATAAAGATATAGATACATGGTTTGATATTTGTTTTGAGTTGGGGCAAGATGCTTGGATTTGCCCAAAATGTAAGACGATTCATATATTTGAGCAAGGTGGGAATAAGCTAGAATCCGTTTACAAGTTAGATAATAGCTGGAAAACTAAGATTAATAAGGAGGTTATTATGGAAGATGTTAAGATTTGTCAGAGTTGCGCGATGCCGCTAACTTCGGAAGATATGTATGCTACCGAAAAGGATGAAAAGAATAATTAAATAACTATATGGATAATACATCGAAAAAGAGAAGCATCGTATCGCTGGTGGCGATGGGGATTATTATCGTGGCGGTGGCGGCGATAATCGTCAAGCGCGAGTGGATTTATGATTTGTGGCGAAGCATTGGTTATACGCCGACGACGGAGATGGAGCAGATTAGGAATGACCTAGATTTGACGGATAGAGGAAGGTTTCTTTTTAATGCGTCGAGGCCGGAGCTTAGCGACCAAGAGGAGTTTAATGATACTTGTCGGTCGGAAGAAGATGCGGAAATGGCGGTACTGGGGTGTTATACTGAGAAGACAATTTACGTTTATGATATTAACGATGAAGAATTAAAAGGAATTAGAGAATTAACTACGGCGCACGAGCTACTACATGCAGTATGGGCGAGAATGAGTGATGACGAAAAAGACGAATTAGATAGTGAATTGAAGCAAGTTTTGAAGGATAACCCTGAACTAAGTGATGAAACAGACAATTACGCCAGCGATGAGCAACGAGAAGAATTGTATGTGCGGGCTGGGACGGAAGTGAAGAATTTGCCAGCGAAGCTGGAAAAGCACTATGCTGAAGTGTTTAAAGAGCAGGATAAAATCGTAGATTATTATAATAGTTATATTAAGGTATTTCGGCAATTAGAAGATGAGATGGATGCGATTATGCAGGAGATGGAATCGATAGAGACAGAAATCAACCAAAAGACCGAAGAATACAAGGCTAGATTTACGCAATTAAATGTAGAAATCGCCAAGTTTAATAGTTGCGCCGAAACGGCGGGATGTTTTAGCAATCAGTGGCAGTTTAATATGAGGCGCGGGGAGCTGATTGCAGAACAGCAGGCTTTGGAGAATTTGTATGACGAGATAGATCAGCTGATAGAGAAGTATAACGATGATGTCGAGAAGTATAATAATGATGTTTTGCACAGCAATAGGCTGATGAAGATTGTGAATTCGAACGAAACCATCGAAGAAATCAGATAACAGATGATATAAT
>CAYOSV010000062.1:0-2381 GCA_964406725.1 uncultured Candidatus Saccharibacteria bacterium
ATGGAAAAAAAGTATAAAATGTTCAATTATTACAAACGCGCTTTTATTCAATCATTACCATTAACTTGTAAAGAAGATTTAAAAATTTCTAAATGGTCTTTTATTCCATTAAATGATTGTATGTATGAGCATAAGACTAAAAGTACAGGTCATGAAGAAGTTTATTCAGTATCTGTATATGAAGGGTTAATAAACCAAATAGAACACTTGGGAAGAAGTTATTCCGCTGAAGATACTAGCAAATATAATTTAGTAAAACCCGGAGATATAGTTTACACTAAAAGTCCTACGGGTAACTTTCCATTAGGAATAATTAAACAGAGCCACCTAAACAAAAATGTGATAGTATCACCTTTATATGGTGTATTTACGCCTACATCATATGAGTTAGGTTATATTTTAGAAGCATTTTTTGAATCCTCAATTCAATGTAACAATTATTTACATCCTTTAGTTCAAAAAGGTGCTAAAAATACAATGAATATTAATAATAAAACATTTTTATCCAAAAAAATTCATGTACCTGTTGATATTAATGAACAAAAAAGAATTTTTGAAGTTATTAAAGTAATTAATGAAAAACTCGAATTAATTAAATATGAACTCTTACTTAATAATGCTTTTAAAAAATCATTGTTATCTAAAATGTTCTGTTAATCTTTAATTATAGATATTTTTATGTATAACAATGAATTATTTATTAAATTTTGTAAGGATAGAAATATTAAAGACAGTACCAAACAAGGTTATGTATCTACATTACTAAGATACACTAACCTACATAATTGTACTGTTGAAGAATTAATTAAAGAAGCTGAAGAAGATGAAAAAAATAGAATACCACTTAAAGAACGAAGACTTAAAGAACGTTTATTAACTTATAGAACATATTTATTAGAATCAGATTTATCTTCGAATACCATGAAAACATATTTTTCTAAACTTAAAACATTTTACATACATTATGAAATAGAAATTCCCTATTTACCGGATGTAAAATACAACAAACAGTATGTAACAAATTATCTGGATCTTCCAACAAAACAACATATACAAGATGCTCTGGAATTATCATCATTACCCATCAAAGCGTTGATTCTTTTTATGTCTAGTAGTGGAACGGCTAAAGCTGAAACATTATCACTAACAGTAGAAGATTTTATCAAAGGAACAACAGAATACCATAAAAGCAATAGATTAAATGATATACTTGAAGAATTATCTGAAAGAGAAGATATTGTACCAACAATTTATCTTAAACGAATAAAAACAGACAAATACTATTACACTTTCTGTTCATCAGAAGCAAGCACATACATAATCAAATACCTAAAAACACGAGAAAACCTTAAAAAAACAGATAAACTATTTCCATTTAATGGATCATACATTATGAAGAAATTTCAAATAATTAACGATCAAATGGGATGGGGATTCAAAGGAAACTACAGATTTTTCAGAACACATACATTAAGAAAATTTCATGCAAGTAACATACAACTAGTAGCAGAATACATAGATGCTTTACAAGGAAGAAGTAAAAACAGCGTACATGAAACATACATCAAAACAAACCCGGACAAACTCAAACAAATATACATTAAAAACATGAAAAACATAATGATATACAACAAAGAACCACAAAAACAAGAAATAAAAGAAGATATACACATAACAATCAATATTTTCTTATCAGAAAAACAAATCAACCTATACTAACAAAACATCTTACTTAATAAAGAACGCTTAAACTCTTTATTAAGATTAATTTCTTTTTCGAGATAACTTATCTTTTTATCTAATGATAAAAAAATATCTTTTAAATATTTCTGTTTATTTATTGAAGGTAAAGGTATATTAAAGTATTTTAAATGAGTAGGTCCAAAATTAAATTGTGCTGAACCAGTTATAACACGAAAAACTTCCTTTTTAAACTTTTGTGATTGAAAAAAATATTTTAAATAACCTAAATCCAATTTATCATTATCCAAAGATTTAAATCTCATAGTACTTGTATTCATACAAAGAGGTAAATGTTTATATTCGGCAAAAGCTATTTTTTCATCAAAGTATTCTGCTTTAATCCCCGAACATGCAATTAACAAATCACCTTCATCCACTAAAAAATGATTATATTTACCATAAGCATCTTCTTCTGAGATAAATCTATCCGTATTTGATAAATTTAAGTTATTTTTTTCAAAATTTGAAACATTTAATAATTTAATACCTTTCTTAGTATATTGATAGTTACGTACTCCAGGACCTTCTTGATAAAAAGTTAGTTTATCTAACCTTTCATATTTATTAAACGTTTTATTGAATGTATTGTTTAATAAATTTCTTTTGAAATTACTTAATTTTATATACTTCTTTTCCAT
>CAYOSV010000063.1:0-2242 GCA_964406725.1 uncultured Candidatus Saccharibacteria bacterium
ACCTTGAAATTGCTGGAAAACGCCGGAATAATCGCGCGAAAGACTGGCACTGTAATGCTCTCCCCGAAACTTGTACACAAAGGTAACGCTCAGCGCGAACGCCTGCTAATGACGCGTTTCGTCGAAATTAAAGGTTAGTTTGCGCAACCAAAAAAACCCCGTCGAAGGGACGCGGGGTTTTCTCGAGGGGAATTTTTGAGTGGAAAAATAAAAATTTTATGTCATCGCCGTGCGTAGAGTTGCGGCGGTGCCTTTTTTATTCCAGCGGTGTATTTTTGTTGTATATTTTCGACGCCCCTGATACTGCGGTAAGATATTCGGTCCCGGCGAGGAAGGTATCGGAGGTCAAGTTGCCAAAAGCGGTCCGTACTTGACTGAGCGACAAACTTGTTTTCGGATTCGGCAAATTGATATTCTTGCTGTCGCCGTATTGATTTCCTAGTTTTACTCGCAGTACGTTCGTTTCCTTGATTTCTACTGCCATTACTCTGCCTCCTCTGCTACGTCGTACGTGACGATATAGTTGATTTGCTCGAGGGTATTATTTGTCAGCGTGGTGTACACGGCGTTAAAGCCGTCTTGAATGTTCGACATATTTGCGACGGTGGTTTCCGAACCTCCCTGCATCAGCGTCGGGTTGACGTTGGATATTGTCCGGCTGTCGCGCTCCTCGTTCTGATCCCTCGACAGAATCTGAAATTTAGCGGTAGCCATTTGAGAATCACTCCCAATTAGATATTATAGATTCGTGGTTAGTGTTTTGATTATATTAGATAAGAGTTATTTTGTAAAGGTGGCGAAATGGTGCTGTTTTCGGCGAAATTCTGTCTAGAATTTTAGACAGCTTGCACTGAAATTTAATACTAAATTGTAAAATATTTCTTGACAAAATGGCTAGTAAAAAGTAAAATTGCAACGATGAAAATTTTCATCAGCACTTTGAAAAATTTAGACGAAGGAAGTTGATTTGAAATGCTGATTTATGCACAGATGAAGCCGAAAATTTACAACGTGGCGAAAATTTCGACATTGGAATTGTCGGGGCGTGTAATCGTCGCTGTCGTCGATGGTCAGCGCGAAATTCTCGGTGTTTACACGACGACGAAGCGCGCGCAGTTCGCGTTCGACGAATTGGCAATTTGGCTGAATACCGGCGCTGACGGTCGCGTTTATCGGCTCTTGAGTGACACCGAAGCGATGCGCGGCAGTGGCGATAATCGCATTCCCTCGATTAGCAAACTTTTGCAGGAACAAGGAATTTTTGGAGACGTCGGCGAATAATTTTCGCGTGCAGGTACATAAAGGCGATCGCCGGCGGTTGATGAGCTCCGTCGGCGATTTGCTTTTGATTGAGACCGCGCGCGGGCGAAGCCAGCCGCCGCAGGCGGGGGCGTAGCTGACAAGCGCGGGCGAATAACGCCACCGGCGCAGGGCAGGCGCCGCGGGCGAAGCCAGGCGCCGCAGGCGCGGGCGTAGCAGCGCTGGCTGCCGGTATCGACGAATCGTCCTCGCTCGCACTCAAGCAGGCGGCAACCGCCGGTAGCGTCCGCGATAGCAGCGGTAGGCGGGATTTGCCGCCGTGCGTCGCCTTCTTCAACGAGACCAGCGGCGGCGCGGGCGCAGCCAGCCGACCGCAGGGCGGGGGCGAAGCAGCCGCCGCAACCAACGCCGAAACGCGGGCGACTCCCCAATATCGCACGACAGGGGGGGCGCCCCCCCTGCGCGGCGAATGTTCGCCGCAAGCCCGCCGGATTCGGGCGCAGCGGCGCAGGGCAAGCCCCAAGGATGGGGCGCAGCCCGACGGCAAGGCGACGCCAAGGACGGCGGCGCCGCAGCCGAATAAACTAGAATTTAAACCGAAGCCGCAATTTGGAGATGATTATCTTGCCGAAAAAAAAAGGTCCCGTTTATATCCAGAACGAAGAATACTACATTCAAGTTCATTCTGACGGTACGCCGATCACCGGTGAAGTTAAGCGCGTCGACGTAATGATTAAGGAAATTCCGCGCTCCGGTTTCGCTATTACCTACCTCTCGGCGATCGTTCAAATGATCGACGCTATCGGCAACCGCAAAATGCAGGTCGTCAAATATATCTTGTCGCATATGGACTCAAATAACAAAGTTTCTGAAACCGAACAGGAAATTTCTAACCACAGCGGGATTTCTCGCCAGACTGTACACGATACCTTGAAATTGCTGGAAAACGCCGGAATAATCGCGCGAAAGACTGGCACTGTAA
>CAYOSV010000064.1:0-2234 GCA_964406725.1 uncultured Candidatus Saccharibacteria bacterium
AAGTGCGACAAGCAATTCTCTTTTCCTTTGTAAATCAGTATAATACAATTGGATTTTGTATTATTGGCCTTGTTATGTGGGCCATTCTCGCCTGAAACTGCATCAACTGGTAACGGATGATGTGGGTTGCACGAGGGACAATGTCTAATCATACTCCTAATATCCATGGAGTATGTGGGCTAGAGAAAGACTAATAATTGGCTAATGATGAATAAACTCTTATAAGCATCGTTAGGAGTAGCGATAGGAAAGGATACTAGATACCTATCGTATTGCTAACAGGTGATACACACTTTGTTTATGTGTATCGAACATAACCCATATGTTGGCCGGTGTAGTGGGAGAGCCTAAGTTAGTCGTATCTGATAGAAGAGAAACTTGGTAAGCCCTACTTTGACCCACAATTAAATCTTTGTGGGGGGACTACGGTGCGAACCGGTGTTCTTAAACCTAGTAAGGGTAAAGGATGTTAAGAAAGCTAATGACCTCAAGTCGATAAGACAATAGGAAATAAAGGAATAATAACTATGAGGTATAAGCTGACTTTAACAGGTGTATAACATAAGATATTTAAGTATTATAATAATAGGGGTGTTCAAACATTGAGAAATACTGAGTTTGTTGACATATGCAAGCAAATGGATTTGCTTGACTTCACGATTGAGTATAAGTCTGAACTTGAATCCGAATGGAATAATATCAATTGGGACTTAAGTAAAAGACACATCTTTAAATTACAAGAACAAATATTTCATGCTGTAAAAGAGAACAATGACTATAGAAAAGCTAGACGATTTGAAGATTTGCTCATTAAGAGTGAATCAGCATTACTATATAGTATTAAGAGAGTAACACAATACAACAAAGGCAAAAGAACTGCTGGAGTTGATAATCTATGTGTTGAATCTGATGCTATGCGTATGGCATTATTCTATAAAGTCAAAGGAGTAAACATCAATAAGATGAAAGTATCTCCAGTAAAGAGAACTTTCATCAACAAATCAAATGGTAAAAAGAGACCTTTGGGCATTCCTACTATAACGGATAGGGTTGTTCAAATGCTCGTGAAGCTTGCCCTTGAACCTCGATTCGAAGCAGTCTTTGAACCTACAAGTTATGGATTCAGACCACTAAGAAACGCAGGACATGCAATAGCAAGAATTCATCAATCAACCAAGTATATGGGTCGAAAATGGATTTTTGAGGGTGACTTCAAGTCATGCTTTGACACACTAAACCATGACTGGATACTACAACAGCTAGGAAACTTTCCAGCAAAAGACATTATACAGTCATGGCTAAAAGCAGGATATGTGCATAACAATGTATTCCATGAATCCATAAAAGGCACACCACAAGGGGGAATAATATCTCCGCTACTTGCGAATATAGCCTTACATGGAATGGATGAAGCATTAAATGTAAAATACAAACAAAACAAGAAAGGAAATTATAATAATTTTTCACGTTATCAAATAGTCCGCTATGCAGACGATTTTGTAGTACTCTGCAGAAAACAGGAAGACGCAGAAAACGTGTATGAACTATTAGAGCCTTACTTGGACAAAAGAGGTCTTAGTCTTGCCTCTGACAAAACTTTTGTAACAAGCATCTATGATGGATTCGATTTCTTAGGATTCAACATAAGAGCATACAAAACACAAACAGGAGACAAAGTACTAGCCCGACCATCAAATAAATCAGTAAAGAACTTTAAAACAAAAGTTAAACGAATATTTGATGAAAACAAAGGAAACAATGTAACTGAACTAATAAGAAGGAGCAATTGGTTAATAACGGGAACAGCCAACTATTGGAAACAGACCGCAGCCAAAAACACCTTCCATAAAGCAGATGCATATGTTTGGACTCTAGTTAGACGATTTATAAAAAGAAGTCATCCTAACAAGTCCTGGAAATGGATTAGAGATAAGTACTTCAAGGAAGATTATCTTGGAAAACACCAGGATAATTATATACTTACTGATCCAGAAAACTTTGAATTACAGCTTCAGAAAATGTCATGGACACATATCCAATATGCAAGAATGATAAAGCACGACTGTTCACCATATGATAAGAAATACGCCGAATATATTAAGAATAAATGGGGCTTAACACCTTATGAATGCTTATATACTAAGCGTAAATATGATATGATACATTCTTTTACAGGTAAACAATATGCTTGAGCCGTATGTCTTGAAAGGGACACGTACGATTCTTAGGAGAGA
>CAYOSV010000065.1:0-2135 GCA_964406725.1 uncultured Candidatus Saccharibacteria bacterium
GTACTCGTACGAATGCACGTACTCGTAAGGGTAAGGCGATCGCGGTCGGTGGTACGCAACCAAAGGCAGCAAGTAAAACTTAAGGAGTTTTGAATGGCTGAAGAAGAAATTAAGAATAAGACTACTGAGGTTGCCGGAACTACTGATGGCGTAGAAAAGACGCCAAAGACCAAAGCAACTAAAGGTAAAAAAGGTAAAAGAATAGTAAACGCTGGTGCAGTACATATCCAGGCTACCTTTAATAACACTATTATTAGTGTAACTGATAAGACTGGTGCTGTGCTTTCGGCATCTTCGGCTGGAGCCAATGGCTTTAGAGGGTCGAAGAAAGGTACAGCATTTGCGGCTGGTGTAGCAGCAGAAAAAGCGCTTGAATACGCTAAGAAAAATCATGCTCTAAATTCCGTGGATGTATATGTCTCTGGGATTGGACTTGGACGCGATGCGGCGATTCGGGCAATTTCATCGGTTGGAATTAGAATTGATAGTATTACTGATGCTACTCCGATTGCGCATGGTGGTGTAAGGCCGAAAGGAGAAAGGAAACCGTAATGGCAAGAGATAAATCTCCAATAGTAAAACAGAGTCGTAGGGAAAGTTATGCACTTGCTCCGAAAGCTCATAAGATTATGGCCAAAAAGCCTGGTATTCCAGGTGAACATGGCGACAAAAGAGCCCGTGGTGGTAGCCTTTATCTTACGCAAATGCGTGAAAAGCAGAAGGTGCGCCGGATGTATGGTCTCATGGAAAAACAATTCGCTAAGCTCATGCGTGAAGCGATAAAAGCTGAAGGCTTGACTGGTGAGAAGTTGCTAGAATTCCTAGAGAGACGAGCAGACAATGTGGTGTTTAGAGCAGGTTTTGCTACTACTCGTCGTCAAGCGAGACAACTAGTTTCTCATGGACATTTCCTTTTGAATGGTAAAAGAATTGACATTCCATCAATTCGTATGAATCCAGGCGATGTACTTGAGGTACGTCCAAAATCAGGAAAGACTGAATATTTCAAGAATCTTCCGAATATTGTCAGTGCAGCAGGTGTGGTGCCTTTGTCATGGCTAAAGGTCGACGCGAAGAAAATGAAAATTGAAATTACCGGTACGCCTAAACGCGAAGAGGCTGATCCTGGTATCAATGAACAATTAATTGTTGAGTATTACTCACGCTAAAAAGGAGAATAAATGACTACAAAAAATATACACGAAGCAGAGCTTGCTGAAGTGAAAAAAATCAATGACACTACAGCTGAATTTGTAGTACGTCCGCTCTATTATGGGTATGGTAATACTCTCGGTAATTCGTTCCGTCGGGTACTGCTTTCTAGCGTGAAGGGTGCGGCGATTACGGCATTTTCGATTGAAGGTTCTACGCACGAATTTGCGGCGATTCCGGGGATTCGTGAAGACGTAGTAGATATCATGTTGAATCTTAAAAATATTCGTTTCAAGCTATTTACTGATAATCCAGTAGAACTTGATCTTGAAATCAAAGGTTCGGAACAGTCTTCGGAAAAAGATGGCGAAAGTAGAGTCGTGGCTGGTGATATTAAATTGCCAGCAGATGTAGAAATCGCTAATCCAAACCAAGTGATTTGCCATATTGACGATCCAAAGTTTGTACTCAAAATGCATTTTGTAGTAGAGACTGGTAGAGGCTATCTTACAATTGAGAGAAGCTCTGAGGAGAGGGTGCACTCTGATATGATTGCGATTGATGCGGTGTTTACTCCCGTACTTAGAGTACGCTATAAAGTAGAAAATACCCGTGTAGGACAAGATACTAATTTGCAGCAGCTTACTTTGACTATAGAAACTGATGGCACAATTACCCCAGAGGACGCTTTTGAAGAAGCGGCAGCAATTCTTGTTAATCAATTTACCGCTCTCGCTGGTAAGACTAGAGTGGAATCTGCACCAGCGCCAGGTCTTAAGGAAGAAGACGAGGATGCTGGACTTTCTATGCCGATTGAAGAACTTGATCTTTCGGCAAGAACGGCTAACGCACTTATCAATAATGATATAAAAACCATTCGTGATCTTGTAATGCTTTCTGAAAGCGATCTCAAGGATCTTAAAGGTTTTGGGTCGAAGGCGTTAGACGAAGTAAAAGAAAAGTTAACGGAGTTAAATATTTAA
>CAYOSV010000066.1:0-2112 GCA_964406725.1 uncultured Candidatus Saccharibacteria bacterium
CGTTCTAAACTCCAGCCCAACTTCAAGTTTCTAAAAACATTGTACCACAAAAAAGTCCCTAAGGACACTGGCGGAAGCGAGAGGATTCGAACCTCCGAGACGTTTGCACGCCCACACGATTTCGAGTCGTGCGCCTTCAACCACTCGGCCACGCTTCCGCCTCTTATTTTATCATATTCTTCCCTATTTCACAACTCACCCATGCCAACGCACCCATATCAACAATTAATGTCAACCCGCCATGTTCTATAAAATTTCCCAAATTTATGATACAATAAAATTAACATAATAGGAGTGTGGAATGGATAACAAATCAATTTACAAAAAAACCCTTGGTTTTTCCCTCTGGCGCGTCCTTTGGGATTTGCTCGCCACGGTTGCTTTCTTTGGCTTTGCCGCGGCTGGACTTGTCATAGCAGACAAAGCCGCTAATCAGCCCTGGGCTGGCCTTGCTGTAGGCGCTGTACTTGGTGGGATTTGTTCCTGGTTGATTATTCACTTCATCGCCTATACTTACAAAGCCGGTCAAATCGCCATGATGACCGAAGGCATTACCAAAAACAAGCTTCCAGACGACACTATCGCAGCTGGTAAAAAGGTTGTCAAAGAGCGCTTTGCTACCGTCACCGCGTACTACTTTGTTACTGGTGCTATCAAGGGTATTTTCCAGCAAATCGGTACTGGCATTACTGCTGTCGGGCAGGCCGTCGGTGGCGATACCGGTGGCGCTGTTGGCGGTACGATTTCTAGTGTCATCAATACTATTATTGCCTATCTTTGCGATTGTTGTCTCGGCTGGGTCTTTTACCAAAAAGATGAAAAAGCCACTCAGGCTACACTGGAAGGCGCCGCTATCTTCTTTAAGCATGGTAAGACTTTACTGAAAAACCTCGGCCGCATCTTTGGTATCAGTCTAATTTCCTTCGTAGTGATTGGTGGTATTTTCTTTGGCATTAGCTATCTTATTTTTCAAGCTTTCCCGGATATCATGGCCAGCCTCAGCAATGCGCTGGTTGAAATCGCTTACGAAGACGGCAGTGCTGTTCCCGAGATTATCGCCAATACCACCTATCTCGGCCTAATCTGTTCCGGCATTATTGGCGTCGTCATGTGGTCCATTCTCCACTCTACCTTCGTCCGTCCATTCATTTTGGTTGGCGTCCTCAGGAACTTCATCAATTCTGGTATCAACGACAAACCATCCGAAAAAGAGCTTGCCGAGCTAGACAAAAAATCTCCCAAATTCGCCAAACTCCATTCCGAAGCCTAAAAAGTCAAAAATGCTCAAAAAGACCCTACTTCCGAAGGGTCTTTTTTGCTTGTGTTATAATAAAACCATGGACCAAATCTTACTCACCTGGATTAGTATTATAATTATCTTCTCCATCGGTTGTCTCGCTCATTTTCTTTACGATCTTCTAAAAGGTCCCAAAGCTCTCGGTATCTTTACCGCCATCAACGAATCCACCTGGGAGCATATCAAAATCGCTGTCACCCCCACCCTTCTTTGGGGGTTCGTGGACGGCTACATCTATGGCGAAAATTCCAATTACTTCACCGCCAAACTCGCGAGTCTTCTCATTCTCATTTTTTTCATCCCCTTTGTCTTTTATTCTTACACGAGAATTTCCAAAAAACCAATTCTCGCTATTGATATCCTTACTTTCGCCGTTTCCATCATCCTGGCTCAGTTCGCTTTTTATGGCATCATTAATCTAGCATCCTTCCCTCATCCAGTCGTTTATCTTTCCGCACTCGGCGTGTTTATCTTCTTCGGCGCTTATATGACCCTTACGCTCCTTCCCTTAAAAGCCCCTATCTTCAAAGACCCAGTTACCGGCAAATATGGCTTCAGAGCTCATCGTGATTTTTTCAAATCTCTCAAAAAATCTCATAAAAATAGTAAAAACTAAAATAATGTGTTATAATAATAGCGTCACCTCTATGGTGATGCTCATTTAATTTCTAGGTGGATGTCAAAATTAATCAAAAATTAATTAACACATCCACATTTGTACTCGGCTAGCTCTAAAGGCTAGTCAGTGCTATCAAAATCTATGCACCCGTAGCTCAGCTGGATAGAGCGTTTGCTTGCGGAGCAAAAGGTCGCAC
>CAYOSV010000067.1:0-2103 GCA_964406725.1 uncultured Candidatus Saccharibacteria bacterium
GAGTATTGGACAAAACTCTTAAATCTTTAATTTTATCTTTTAATCTTTTATTTATTCTTGTTTTTGTGATTTGAGATATTTATTCTTCTTTTTATTTTCTAGGATTATTTTACTTTTTTTTGTTTTTTTCATTGTTTTCAATATTTTTTTATAGTTTTTTATAGTTTTTATGTATAAATAATTAACATTGTTATATATTTTAATGTTCTAGATTGTGTTTGTAAAAAAAAATTAATGGTTTGTGGTGGTGATTTGTTTAATTTTGTTCCTATTTTTTTTATGTTTGGTATTTTTGTATTGTTTTTTTGTTTGAATGTTTGATATTCTTCGTTTTCGTCTAGTTCTAGTTCTATTATTTTGTATATTCGTTTTATGTTGTATACTGTGCTGTATAGGTTTATTATGTTTTCTATGTTTTGTTTTTTGATGAATGGTAGTTTGTTGATGTGGTATTGTCTTTTTAGTGTTCCGAATGGTGCTTCTACTGTTTTTGATCTTTTTTTGTATTCTTCTTTTCCTTCTGTGGTTTCTAGTTTGTATTTCATTTGTTGTGTGTATTCTGATCCGTATTCTGTTATTTGTCTGTGCGTGTGGCTGTCTGTGAAGCATAATTTCTGATAAGGACATATGTAGCATGCTTCAGGATTGTTGTATATTCTTTTTATTTCATAAGGATCTCCTTTTTTCTTTTGATTTTTGTTATTAACGATATGGTGGTATTTGAATGTTAGTAGTTCGTTGTTGAAGCATAAAAATGCATTAGTTCCTTCTATTTCTATCATATTGTCTTTGTGGAAGGGATTAGAATTGTATTTCTTTTTGTGTTCCTTGGTTTGTTTTCTGTTAGGTATATATCCGTCTAATTCATATTTTTGTAGAATTTCTGAGCTTACTTCGTTGTGATAACCTGTGTCTGCACTTATTTTGTTTAATGGTATTGGACTGTTTTGTATTGCTTTTACTAGTGTTGGTGGTAATTGGTAATGGTCTGTTGGATGATTAGATACGTGTACTGCTAGTATGAGTTTGCTGGTGTAATCTACTGCTGTTTGAAGATTATAGGAAATTTCTTCTTTTCCTTTTTTGTTCAACATCCAACGAGCTTCACTATCATATAAAGCAATAGTTTTTTGTCCTGATTTTTTCAATTCTTCTCTTAAATGATATAAAAAGTCAAGTTTCTCTTTTAACTTCATATCATCATTTAATAACTTATATGCAGGTTTTCGTAACTTTTGAATAATCTTTTCATCATAATTATCTGTTTCCAGTATTTTTATCAAACGATTAACATCTGTTTTCCGTATAACATTGAAATTACTGTTATATGCTTTAATTATTGTTCCATCAATTGCTACATGATCCAAATCCGTTAAACCCAAATCAATGGCCATTTGTAAAGTTTTAGATAGAATAGCTTTATAATAACAACCTAAAATAAAACGATACCGAGCAATACTACGACTAGAAGGCATCAAACCATCCATCAACAACATACACGGAAACTTATTACGCACATTATCCTCTATATCATTAGGAGACATCACTTTATTACAATAAGAATACAAAAGCAAACCAATCATGTTCTTAATAGGATAACGAGGACGACCTGTCCCTTTTTGCTCAAAATAACCACAAATATCCTGACAATATTTCTCAACAAAAAACATGATAAAAAACAACAAATCATCATCTAAAACAATATTAATCAATATACTTTCACGTATAAACTTTTTACGACTTTCAAAAAACTCAGAATACATAAATATCATACAACCATAATACATAACAAATATTACATTTCATAAATACCCCAAATTAATCGTAACTTATAAATTATTCTTATTATTACTTATAACTTATAACTAATAAGTAATATTTAATTTTAAATAATTATAATAAATTATATTGAAAATAATATATATAAAGTAATGTTAAAATAAAAAAATAGATGATTTAAACAATAAAAAAAAGTCTAAATTTTTTTTGCGCCACAAAAAAGTTACATAAAATAAGAAAAATAAAACTGTTTCAGAACAAAATAAGATAAAATAATATAATTTAGTAAAAAATAAGAAATTTAAGAGTTTTGTCTAATACTCT
>CAYOSV010000068.1:0-2005 GCA_964406725.1 uncultured Candidatus Saccharibacteria bacterium
AAGTGGTTGTTCAGAATCCGGTTGATACTTTTTTAAAACAACAATTTAAATATTCTTAAATTTAAATTAAATAATTATTTAATTTTTATTTAATATATAAAAAATGATAAACTTCTTTTTTCTAAAATTAATTAAAATAAAAGCTTGGTTAATTAAATTAATAGTTTTAAGATACTTTTAATTAAATAGGTTCTATAAATGTTTAATTGATATAAAAAGAATGTATTAACCTTAAATTTTAATAATCTGAGATATACCATCTTTATTATATAATATGCTCCCGATTATTTTATTATTTCTTAAAATAAGCTCATAAAATAGTATATATAGGATGTGGAGTAATATATACTATTATGAAACCAAAAATCCACTCCACTGAAGATAATATGTTTGAACTTGATATTATTTTTTGTGGTAAAACTAATGAAATTCAAGTTTATGAAGATTGTCAAACACGTGTTTTTGAAGATATTATTGATATAGCTTTACAAGAAGACTTACCAGTACGTGTTATTAAACGTAATCCTATTTGTAAGGTCTGTAAAAAACCATTAGCGTGTAATGGTACTAAAAGTATTCGATTAAATAAAAATGTGGAAGTTAAATATCAAAAATATATTCATAATCAGTGTGAAAAAAGCAGTTGTATAAGCTCCCTTATTAAGTTTAAAGATAAATTCTGTAGTTATATGAGAAGTATCTGTAATAAAGGAATAATAAAATCATTAATTGGATATTCATCATATCAAAATAAAAAAGAAAGTATTTATGATCAGTATGAAGTACAGATACCACGTAACACTATTTTATATCATGAACAAAAATATACTAATGACTTACTGAATTATCTGGAATCACAACAATATCAAAAAATTAAAGAAATGAAAATACAACCCTCAGGAGTTTATTCCTATGACGAACAGTACGTTTTTATTAAAAGAAAACTCTACCTACGGATGACATTAATAGATCATCTGAATAAACTCATAATGTACGAATACATAGTAGCCCAGGACGAATTTAATGATAATACCATACAAAACTTCTTAGAAACAGCAATAAACACCCAACCACTCAAAGCAATAATAACCGATGGAAGAAAAAGCTACAAAACAATAATAGAAGCAACCGGAGCAATACACCACAGATGCTACTTCCACCTAATGAAAAACCTAATGACACCACTAAACAAACACACCAACAAAATACGAAGAAAAAACAAAACAATAGAAGAACAAATCACCAGTAAAACAACAAAAATAAAAAACATAGAACAAAACAAAAAGAAATATACAGGACGCATACCTTTAAAAGATAAAAAAACAAACACACAAATACAAAAAATTAAAACACTAAAAAAAGCAATATCCACACACAAAAAAGAAATACGACAAAACAATAAACAACTAAAGAAAATACAATATGACATAGAACGCATACAAAAAATATTCACAGCAAAAACATACAAAGAAGCCAAAAGACGATTCAACACCATACACAACCAAAAAAAAGGAATAAACAAACACATAACCAAATTTCTAGAAAAAATCAAACCCGAACTAGAAACCATGTTAAACCACTTGCTTGATGAAGAAATACCAGCAACCAACAACACAGTAGAAAACTACTACCGAACCACACTACCCCGAAGCCAAAAAAGAATCTACAAAACACTACAAGGACTCAAAAAAGCAATAAAAATAGCACAAATACGCTGGACACACCGCAACGTACTAAAAGAAACAGACAACATAGATCTAAACACATACATCTAAAAAAAAATCCCAAAACAACACTAAATTTATAAGCCCCTAATCAACTACACACCATAACCCACTCTCAAAACCACAAAACAACAAACAACAAACAACAATAAAAACAAAACGAAACAAAAAAACACACTCTTTTTTATAAATAAACCCAATCATACACTCTAAAAACACACAACTTCAAACACAAAAAAGAAAAATCAGAACCAAACATCAACCGGATTCTGAACAACCAC
>CAYOSV010000069.1:0-1958 GCA_964406725.1 uncultured Candidatus Saccharibacteria bacterium
AGAAAAAGTAAAGACACAAGGTCGTTGACTTTTTCTGGTTTTTCGGGATATTGCCTCAGAAATGAGTATTAGATTTATGGTTTGCACATTATCAATGCTTAGAGCGTTGACTTTTTTGAATTTCTCGTGATATTGCCCTAAAAGTACTGATATGTTACTCTATGGATTCTACACTAGTGATAATGACTTGATGGTGTTTGAAGTTTTCGACGAGGCAACGGCGGCGGTCGGGGTCGAGTTCGGAGAAGACATCGTCGAGGAGAATGACTGGGGTCTTACCGATGGTTTCGGTGATGAGGCTAGCTTCGATGAATTTTAGTGCGAGGATGACAGAGCGGGTTTCGCCACGGGAGGCGGTAGTGTCGGCGATTTGGTGATTGAAACTAAAGATGTAGTCATCGCGGTGGATACCGAAACTAGTGTGACCTAGGTAAATATCGCGCTCGGTGGATTGTTCTAAGGCTTTGAGATAGGCTGATTCTGTAGGTGTGGTGACTTCTGTGTGATATGTGAGGTCTATTTCATCGTCGTTTTTAGCAATGGAATGATAAGTAGGGGTGAGACGAGAATCAATCTCAGTGGTGTAGATTTGGCGTTTTTGACTGATGAGGGAACCATATTTAGCAAGAAGAAGATTCCAGGAGAAAAGAGCTTCTTTGGTGACTTGGTCGGATTTCAATAGTTCGTTACGTTGTTTGATGGCTTTATTATATTTGGAGAGATTTGAACTATAATTTTCATCGAGTTGACTAAAGATTTGGTCGAAGTAATCACGGCGGCGACCTGGAGAGTGGCTAATGAGATTAAGGTCAGAGGGGACAAAGAGGATGATGGGGTATTTATGTTTGGCGGGGAGACGTTTGGATTTCTTGTCGGCGATGGTGAAGGTTTTGGTTTTGCCGTCATAAGTAGCAGTGACAGATTCACCATTATAATAGTTAAGTTTGATACGATAAAAATCAGTGTCGCGCTTAATGATGTCTTTGTCGGTGGCGCGGAAACTTTTGCCGCGAGTAAGGATATAAATAGCTTCTAGGATAGAGGTCTTACCCCAACCATTGGAGCCGAGAATGAGAGATACTTCGTCATTACACTCCATTTGATAATGAGTGCGGTTGCGAAAATTAGTGAGGGTGATGGATTTGATAATCATTTACTGAGCGGCATTATAATGTGGATATATTTAGTGTCATTTTTGCTATGGAGAACGATAGGCTTGACACCGGAGGAGAACTCCATGGTGATATTCGGGGTATCGAAGGCACCAAGGGCAGCGATAAAGAAGCGGGAATTAAGACGAGTAATACAATCCTTGGTGACTTCGGTTTTGATTTCGGAATCATTTTCGCCAAACTCATTGGCGACAGAGCGAATAGAGAGGGTGTCGGGAGTCTTGGCTTCACAAATAATGGAACCGTCGACTGAGCGAGCGAAGAGGGCGGCGAGCTTGGTAGTACGGATAGTCTCTTCTTGGTCTAGATTTAAGGCAATATCATTATCTTTGGGAATGAGGGCTTGATAGTTGGGGTAGCTCGCATCAATGAGCTTCGAAATGATTTCGATTTCACCGAGGCGGAAGCGGACGAGGTCGTCATTAAAGGAGATTTCAACCTCTTCCGTGTCTTCGCTGAGAGAACGAAGTACCTCGTGGAGAGAATTAGCCGGGACGATGGCTTTGACTTCGCTTTCGACTTTGCTGATTAATTCTTTCTTAGCGAGGCGGTAGCCGTCGGTACTAACAGCGAAGAGGGAACCGTCATTAACATCAAAGTAGATACCGGTAAGGGCGGGGCGAGTGAGGTCGTTAGAAGCAGCGATGATAACTTGGCCGATGCTGTTTTTGAATTCATCAACACCGATTTTATAAGTAACAGCTTGATCCTCATTAATTTCGGGGAGATCAGGGAAGTCATCAGCGATAGTACCATTAATGGTGGAGGAATATTTACCAGCTTTAA
>CAYOSV010000070.1:0-1898 GCA_964406725.1 uncultured Candidatus Saccharibacteria bacterium
CTTTGGAGCTGAAAAAGGGTCAGATGGAAAGGCCGTTTTATAATTCGGTGGAGAAATATATTGAAGATTATGGCTGTACGGATTTTTCGCCGAAGGGTGTGAGGCAGATTGTGTCGGCGATTAGAAAAGACAAATTGCCAGACCCTCGGGAAAAGGCGAGTGCGGGGTCGTTTTTCAAAAATGTGTATCTTGATCCTCTGGAGGCGGAAAAGGCAGAAGAAAAAGGGTATCCGGTGCATCGGGGGCGAGACGGAAATAAAATAAATTCGGCGTGGTTTATGGAGCAATGTGGGTTTAATGGGCAGCTAATTAATGGGATGCGAGTAAATCCTTTGGCGCCGTTGGTGCTCATTAACGAGTCGGCGAGGGGGTATGCAGATTTGGCTAAGGCGCGGGCGACGATTACGAGTACGATTTATGATAAGTTCGGCTATTGGCTGGAGCAGGAGCCGGTGGAGATTATTAATACCAAAAATCGGGGGGCGCAACTTTGAAAATTCTTAATGGTAAGGAGCTGGCCGGCTTTATTAAAGAACGGCAAGTGGGGCAAGTTCGTGGTTTGGTTGATAGGTTGGGGCGAAAACCGAAGCTTCTGATTATTCGGGATAGTGATAATCCGGTGATTTTGAAATATGTGAATTTGAAGATTTCGTATGGTGAGGATATTGGGGTCTTGGTGGAAGATTATTTGGCTTCGTCTTCTTCTGATATTAAGGAGAAGATTTTGGTGGCGAATGATGACCCTGAGATTGATGGGATAATTTTGCAACTACCGATTCTGGAAAAAGAAAAGACGGATGAGTTGACTTCTGTGATTTCGCCGGAGAAGGATGTGGATGGGTTGTCAGGCAAAGGAGATTTTGATTCGGCGACGGCGACGGCAATTTTGTGGCTTCTATCTGGCTATGATATAGATTTGAAAGGGCGGAGAGTTGCGTTGGTGGGGCGGGGGAAGCTAGTGGGGGCGCCGCTTTTTAAAATGTTTTCTAACTCTGGTGTGGATGTGGAGATGTTTCATTCGGGGTCGGATCTTTCGCGGCTAAAAGATTTTGATGTGATTATTACGGCGACTGGCAAGCCGGGGCTGATTGTTGATGAATATGTATCTTCTGGTGCGATAATTGTAGATGCGGGGACAGCGAGTGAGGGCGGGGTACTTAAAGGTGACGTATCTGATGAAGTGAGAGAGCGTGGGGATCTTCTTGCGATCACCCCGATTGTTGGTGGGGTGGGGCCCTTAACTATCACTTGTTTATTTGACCATGTAATTCAGGTTTGCGAAAAGCATAAATAGAATAAAAAATAAGCCTAGCCGGTTTGAAATTTAGCATAAGCGAGGGGTGGGGGGTTGATTTTTTGCTTTTAGTATGCTAAAAGAGACGGCAGGAAATGGGCGCGACGTAGTTTTTAAAAACGTGGTTAAAAGAAAGGAGGGTTGTATGCGGATAGAGCTGGAAGAAATAAAGGTGAATATCAAGCTAAAAATTACTCCCGCTAAAGATAAGCGGAAGTAAAACAACCTAAATAGATTTTACCATACACAATTGTGAATGTCAACCCATTTCCTACTTAAAGTATAGTGCTTGAGGTTTGAAAAGTCAAGTGTGCTGTGCTACAATAATATTAATCATAAAGTGGAGAGAATATGGCAAAAAAAGATGGGGATAAGGGTGCGGAAAATAAAAAAACGGATGGGAAGAATGATGCGCTGAATTTGGCAATTCAGCAGATTACGAAGCAGTTTGGCGATGGATCAATTATGAAGCTCGGCGAGACACCAAAGATGGATGTGAAACTGCTGCCATCTGGATCTTTGTCGCTTGATTTGGCGCTTGGGGGTGGTTGGCCGAAGGGGCGGATTATTGAGATTTATGGGCCGGAATCTTCTGGTAAGACGA
>CAYOSV010000071.1:0-1852 GCA_964406725.1 uncultured Candidatus Saccharibacteria bacterium
CCCCATCGGCGCGCCGCAATTGTTGCTAAAATGTAGAAAAATATATAAAAAAGTAAAAAAAAAGTAAAAAAAATCACTCTCTCTCTTGCATATATCAAAAAAAAGCAGTACCTTAGCCGCCGAATTTGTAAAAATACGTCCTGCGTCTAGCTTATTCTACGGAGTTTATAAGTGAGGAATGCATGTAGTAGCTTATATGCTTTGTAGCGATGGTGGGGAGAAGTCAATGCGAGAATACGTAATGTATAAGTCGTGTATCGCGGTCACGCTGCATTGGCACTAAGTCGACTCGTAGTCAGGACACAAAGCTTTCAAAAAAAAACTCATATGACAGAGAAAAACAAAAAATTGCTCAAGGTAGTCATTGCGGTGGTCATTGCTGCGTTGTTATCGCTTGCGGCCTCTCTTGGTTTGTCGTCGTGTTCGATGGTTAGGACTATAACCAATAAGTCCGAGTACTATCAGCGGGGCGATACCGCCGTTTTGATTCAAACTAAAGTGGTTGAGTCGTACGATGCCACTAAAAAATAATGTTCAACTTTTAAGTGTTTTTTTTATGGCTAAACAATCAGGTTTGCACCAGATTAGCGGCAAAGTCGGCGGTTATTCGTACTATCGTCAAAGCGCCGTAAATCAAGGCCTCATCCGTCGTATCAATGAGGCTATGTCCGGACGAGTAAAGACAGGTGACGAGTACGCAAACACTCGCCTCAACAATGCTGAATTTGCTGCCGCTGCAGCAGATGCAAAGTCGTTAGTAAGTTTGATCACGCCAAAATTTCGGCCGATGATCCTTCCTTTCTCACAGAGTAAAATCACTAAAGATTTGCTCGCCCTCATCAAACAGGTGGATGGCAATTGGGGGCAGCGTCAATTAGTAGCCACTCAAGGCTCGTTAATTATCGAGGCTGTTAACAAATTGCAAAAAGTAAATTTTGCCGACCTCTTCGGCTATATGACTCTTGAGGAGGGTTCCGAGACTGGCACTATAAACGCAATTCTCCATTTCCCGGAGAATCATCGAGAGTATTGGACTGGTTTCGGCTTTGATGGTATTGATATTCGTCAATCTGTCGTTGTCGTTGGCTTTGGTCAGTATTCTTCCGTTATTGGAAAGTATATTGGCAATGCTGAAAATCGTGTGAGCATTTCCACGACTGTAATGTGGAATGCTTCCGTCCAGCCCGGTCTTGATATCGATACGTTTGAGTACGAGTCGCCGATTGGTAGCAATTTGCCCGCCGGATTTGAGAGTATTCGCGTTTTGACTTCCGTTTGCATGCCATATCGTAATGTAAATGGTCAAAAGCACATACTCCAGGAATATTGCTCATTTAATCAGACGCTGTTTGCGCTCTAAAAAGCGACCCGTGAGGGTCGTTTTTTTTTTGGGCGTTGCGATTCTTCGGCGACATTGTACGGCGTAAGCCGGTTTGCGTGGGTTGTGTGCAATATCGCCGAGGAGCACGCGCCCCAAAAAAAACAAAGAGCGCGGGAATAGCGGATGACGCCCAGGGGGAAAAAAGCACTGCACAAAGCGCGGCAAGGAAAGCGAGGATGCGGGATGGAAAGAGCAGACAAAAAGCGCGGATGTATGGCGGCGCCGGGCTGAAAATGGGGGAGAGCAGCCGCCACCGAGGCGGCAGTAACGGAGCGCGCGCTCTTGGGTTGCCATTAGGGCGGGCGCGTGCGTAGCGAGGGGGGAGGAGGGACCCGGCGAGGGGAGCAAAGCCCGGGGCAGCCGACCCCCACGGAGCCGCCGAGCCAAGAGAGGGAAGGAGACCCAAAAAAAACGGCGTCCGCTCGGTTGTAATATCTGCACACACTCGGCGCGCCGATGGGGGGCCGGAAC
>CAYOSV010000072.1:0-1849 GCA_964406725.1 uncultured Candidatus Saccharibacteria bacterium
GCTCACGTTTGCATCGGCGAATGCGACGGCGGTGGTGGCTAGTGTCGGGGCGAATGGTGGGGTGCTAAGTCATGGGGCGGGGCTACATCCGATGCCGATACAGAAGTTGTAGGCTGCTTGGAGTAGAAAAACACACTTTGTCTTCACTTTATCGCTTAAGAACGCCGGACATTTATCGTTCGTATCTTGACGACCCTGCGACGAAGAGGAAGCTCGCCTTTAAGAAAAAGGAACGATAAAAAAGCAGGTTCGCCTTAGGTATCTCTCCGTTCGGTGCATCCCTGCGTCGGAATATGGTTTAATTATACCATTCATTTTCGAAAAACACAATAGGTTTTGCAAAAATGAATGGTTGTTACACATTTCAAATCTAGAAAAGGACGCCGAGAAGGCTTGGGCGCCGGAGAAGAAAGCAAGCCTGGTGACGAGAAGTTTTTATAGGGTAGTATAGATTTCCTGGGGGGTGGTGTGAGTTTTGAGGGGGGGTAGGGGGTTGATTTTTGGCTAGGGGTATGCTAGAGTAGGAGGCAGGTCAGTTATTAAGATATTTTCAAGAATGGAACATGGCGGTGGACTCGGTGCTTGCTGGGCTTTTCACGCAACTGCGAGGATGTTCGATTCGGATGATGCTAGATAGTCGGGACTACATCCTGGTACTTTAGTTGGTCGATGAATAATATCAGCTAACTAGATGAAAGGAGAAACGATGATGAAGATAAGTTTTACGCTTAGATTCGAAATTGGGTTTCTGAAAATAGTTATCCCAGTTTCAGTGAAGCTGGGATAACGTAATTGTCCTACGAACAGTTTTCTAGCGGCTGTTCTTATGATTATGATATCATGCTATGATTAGGAATGCAAGAGCGGGATGTTGTGCGGAGGGAGTTTGCATCCGATGGTGATGCAGAAAGTGAGGTAGACTCCAGTGGGCTGGGGTTTGGCGGGGGACTGCACTGTGCCCCAAGTAGTAGACACCATACCGGGTCTGCTGTCTACTATTGTGGGTGCATCTGAGATTTGGTGTCTACTTCTAAGGGTACGGTTCGCAACTACTTAAGCACACAGCGAACGGAGTAGCCGTAGTTGCGATCGTAGTTACTCTGCGGATAGACATCCGAAACACTGACGTAGAGGCGGTACATACTGGTACTATTGTACCTTGTAGCCGACCAGAAGTAGCCGTAGTGCGTCCAATTGTACGCGTTGCTATTGCTGAAGTAGCCGGAGAGAGGCGTACGCAAGGCGGTTTGGAAGTTTACGTTGTCGCTACTATATGCTGTGTAAAGTGCTTGGTATTCGCCACTTGAACCACCAGTTGGCATTCTCCAGCCTTTCGGACAGATGTCTCTATCCGCCGAAGCATTACTAGAGTTGGAGTAAGAACAGATGCCGCCCGCCGTGGCTGCACAATAGTTGTAGTATACGCCTATCTTTGCGGTGTCGTTATCATTAAAGGACGAGGAAGTGATGTTGCTAGAATATGTCGCATTCGTAGCCTTGGAGGCCGTGTTGATTTGGGCGGCAGTATAGCTATTGAACCCGCTGCTAATTGAGGCTGGTAGGGTATAGGTGGATGCGGTGATGTTGGTGTCGGTGTTTTTTAGGGTCATGGAGGACGTGCTACCTAGGCGGAGGTTGTCTAGCATCCAGCACTTTTCGTCGGCTAATTTTTGGATCATGTATTTTTCTTCATCACGGCTATCATAGACGAGAGTGGCGGTTTCGGGGCAGGTACTAGAAGTAACGTCTTGCAGATACAGTTTATTCTTGCTCGCCAGTATCACCGCATTAGTTCCATCACCAGTAGTGTAGTACGGCGTTTCGTCAGTATCACAAGTAGAAGTAGCGA
>CAYOSV010000073.1:0-1832 GCA_964406725.1 uncultured Candidatus Saccharibacteria bacterium
CGCCAATGTGTAGCTGGCGTAGCTGTGTTCTTCCCGAGAATAAAATCAGTTGGAGTGTAGATGGAGACGCGTTTTGCGGCGTCATTGCCCTGTGAATCTGTCTTTGTGATATCGTTCTTGTATTCCGTCGCTACACTTGCATCGTAGTCGCTATAGCTACTGTAATCATTAGTGTTTAACAATTCAGACATGATAGTATCGAAGTGCAAAGCGTTGTTGCCTGTATCGCCAAAGACTTCGTTTTCCGCCTGTCCACGTTCTAAATCGTCAAATGCGCCAACGCTTTTCGTGGCAGACTTCTGGCTATTTACGAATCCAGCAAGGTTTTTAACGGTTGCTTTGTTTGTCGTAGAATCATACGAAGCCCAGTCGCCCAAGCTTGCCACGTAACTTGCGCGTGAGCTGTTGTCGATATAATTATCGGCTAGATAGTTATTCAAGCTACGCTCTATAACGCTTAAGATGTAATCGTAGTAGGACCCACTGAGATAATAACCGTCGCTAGACGTTTCGAGTTTTAATGTCTTTCCATCGTTTTCTAACCCAGCGTTGTTAATGTAGTCGGCAAAAGCTTTTGCGAGGTCATTCGACAATGCCTTGGTCCAAGTGCCGTCTGCGCGAGTATTTGAGGTCGAAAATTGGCCCATATTCCATTCGTAAGCGGCATCGGCAATCTGAAGCTCGGTGATTGGACACCAGGCGTTAACGCCGCTAATTGCATCGGAGATTGCGGTGCCGTCATCATACTTCATAGCGGCACCCATTTCTTCGAGATATGGCTTATATAATTCGCTGTCGCCAGATGCGCCCAAAATCGCCGATTGTGCACCGCCGCCAGAATGACCGAAGGCGTAGATTTCGTTTTTATCGCCAGGAATTAAATCACTATTGTAGCGGACATAACGAATAGCGGCTTTTAGATCGGCTACTCCATATGGTGCAGATGTTTCAAAATCTATTTCCGAAGAAGAGCCATCAGATGATTCACTATTTGAATCGTTATTTGGACCACCACTCGGCATTTCGCCAGATGGCGCATTGTCGCCACTTGGAGCTTCGCCAGATGGCGGAGTGCCGGACGGCTTTTCTCCATCGCTCGGGCCGCCACCTGGAGCACCTGTACTATCGCCAGAATCACTCATACCACTAAGTTGAGTTCCGCCGGCGCCCATATTACTACTTCGCCCACGACAACCTGCGTAAAGGTAGATAATGCCTTTTTCGAGATAACTCGCAGCAGTCTTATAACTATAAGATGATGGAGCAGATTGAGCAGAGTAACCTGGAGTGTTAACTGGCATTACAATCGGAGCAGTGGAGGCGGTATAGCCATTAATCTCGGTGGAGTTGTCTATTCTGCAAGAGTATTTGTCGCCGTTTTTAGTACAATCCAGATATTCGCCTGGGACATAAATACCGAAGCTCTGATAGTCGCTGCTTACAACATTTTGTACATAATCTACGCCAATCTGGTAATAAACGTTGTTATCTGAATCGTAACTCCAGTTGTCTGAATTAAAGTTAAGACTTGCGGTATGTTTAGAGGAGCCGTTCTGCTGATTTAGAAGTAGAATCGCTGTAGTTATACCGCCAGTAATAAGAGCGAATGCGATAATTCCGATTACAATTAACTTCTTTTTGTTCCTTTTTGGTTTTTCTGTTTGTGGTATTGTTTGGCTTATTGGCTCCTGCTCCATTTTTATACTCCGTTTATGTTTATAATTATATCATGGGGAAATAAATGCACATTGACAATGCTTATTAATATTTTATACATTGTTACTTATTTAAAGCTTAAACATTTACGTTATCGCAGAAATCCTTAAAAGTTC
>CAYOSV010000074.1:0-1776 GCA_964406725.1 uncultured Candidatus Saccharibacteria bacterium
CAGAATAGGAATTAAAATTTTTAACCACTTGAGAAAAAAACTCTGTTAATTCTGTAAAGAAATCAAACATAACTATTTACCCCCTCTCAAGATAAAACAAACAATAGTTACAATTGCTAGAGGAGTATAAACAGTAGACAAACCAACGTCATCCAGAAAACCCGAAGCACGATCAACTGTTAAGCCTGACAACGTTGTAATTTGTTCCGGCAGTGCCGGAACTGCCGGAACTGTCACGGCTTCCAGTGCAAAAAACTGTTCAGTCGCCATTTCAGGAATATAATAAGTTTCGGTTTCCAGAATACCATAAAATTCTTTCTCTGATAAAATTTCATCATAATCAATTGTAGGTGCTTCAACGATTACACCAGATTCATAATAATTTCCTGTGATATTATTATTTACAACCGTTCCGCCTGAATCGACAGTATAATTTTGATTATATTGCACAGTATCGCCATTAAGTGATATTTCTGCAATATCTAAAGTGCCGTCAGCATTTAACACAAAATCGCCGTTATTAGTCAGACTTGCATCAACAGCACCCGAAACAACAACCGCCCCAGCCCCAAAAGCCCCAGCCGCCGCATTAACATCAATATCAACTGATCCATTGAGATCAATATCAGCATTGCCAGCAATAGTATTACTAAAGTTAAGAGTCGCAGAATCATAGTTATTGATAATAATATTACCGTCTAATTCTGTTGGTTCTTCTGTCGGAGCAATATCATCCCAAGTCAAAACGTCCTCAGAAGTCAGAGGGGTTACACCATCATCAAGATTATTATTGACCCAATCCAAGACCAGCGGAACAGCATCATTATAGGACAAATCACCTCTAAGATCCGGCACATACGGAGCACTAGGATAATAATTAGATATATTTCTCACGTTAGTACCAGACACAGCAGACTGTACAAACGTAGAATTATAATTTAGTGCCGTGGTATTAGCATTATAAGTGGGACTTGCAAAACCTTTAATTCCAATGCCTCCGGTATAGCTGTATGGCACAATACCAGTAACATCAATTACATTACCAGATCCACATGACAGATAAATGTCATTGAGGGATGGAGAAATTGCCGGATAGGAAGCAGAATTACCACCGCCAACAATTACACAGTTAATCTTGTTGGAAGAAAATAACACCTGTGACCGTGTGCCAGTATTAAGACAGTAAGTACCTGTGACTTGTGACTGTGAACCGTCTTCTTGCCAATAATACCAAGCAGTCCCAGAAACAAAATCGCCCCAAGTAACAGCAGTGGTCGCCGAAACCTGTATGCCTGACTGATTGCCAACCTCCAGCACAAAATCACCAAGCTGTAACAATAGAGTATTGGCAGTCTGTACGCCAGCATCAAATGTCATTTTTTTTATCCCCCCTCTTTAGCACATAGGGGGAGCAGAACCGCCCCCCCAAGGAGAAGAACAATAGCATCCGTAAAAATTAGTTTTTGCCACCAAGACGAATAAGCTTTTTAACCAATCCAATCCCCTTGCGCACAAAGATAAACCCAAAAGACAGGCACAAAAGCAAAGTATCACTTGTAACTGTCGTCATGACGTCACCCATGCCAGTCTTAACCGCACCAAGCGCAGCACTCCAAGCCTCAGGCATACCAACACCCCCCTTCTGATTATGTTTTCAAAATTTCAAAGTCTTCCACACGTCCATACTTATCATAAAATACACGGATATTTTTTCCAACAAGATCATTGATACCAATCTTCAAATCGTCACAAATCGCATTAAATGTCATAGACCGC
>CAYOSV010000075.1:0-1695 GCA_964406725.1 uncultured Candidatus Saccharibacteria bacterium
CTCCCGAGCACGCGCCGAGCCTGCCCCGATGCGGCTCCCTGCGGTCGCCGGATGGGCTCCCTGCGGTCGCCCTGCGCGCGCCGTTGGCGCGCTGAATATGCGCCCTTTGGGCGCCGCGTTTGAGCGCCCTTTGGGCGCTCGCGCGCGGAGGGGGTAGGGAGTACCCGCCGCGCTCCTCGAGCGATGTTCCGGCGGGGCTTCCTTTGGGCTGATAATCATCGATAAATGCACTCAAAATCAATTTTCTGCGCCTTTAGAGCGCTTTGGAGCGACTTTCTCAACTCCGGCAGTACCTTAATAAGGTCAGCCAAAAAATCCTCTCTGCAGCGCAATCTTATGACCACTCCGGACTCCTTCCGCTCTGCTCCGGCGTACATTTGCCAGAGTGTGTAATCAGCCACAGAACAGTCCTTAATTGCGTTAAACCACGCTGCAGAGCCGTTTGGACTCTCTCCGGACTCAAACTGCCGCCTCCACATGCGTGCTGCCGCAAGCTTTGAAACAATCACCGCGCCTTTGTTATTCCTCCAGCCCAGAGCCTCGTAGTAGGACCAAAACGCGCTGCACTCTTGCTGCACCGCTTTACTGCCAGTACTCCAAAAATACCCATAAACTAACCATTTTTCTCTCTCTCTATCTTCCGGTTTGACCTCTCCAGGATAGAGAGATGGAGTTGAAGTTGAAGTTGAAGTTGAAGTTGTAGTTGTATTTGCTCCCACTCGCTGCGAGTCGCTCCCACTCGCTTCCACTCGCTCTACCCTCCTCTTTGCATTTGCAGCATTCCGTGCGCAACGCTCTATGTACTTGTTTACGTCGCTCTCAAGCACAGGCCTTATCATTTCAAACACTATTCCAACCTTACCTTTTGGCAATACGCGACCCACTCCATACAATACATACTCAACTGCCTCTATTAATAACTGCCCCTGCTCTTCATAGCTTAGTACTTTTCGCGCTGACTCCCACCACTCCTTATTGATGAGAGCCGCGTTTGGTCTCTTGTTATTGTCTTGTTTCATCGTTCCCGGTAGTTAGAAAGTAAAACCTCTTACGGAGTGCCTCACGGGCGTCCATGATGGCAAAATACTCCTTATATTGGCGTGCGTTCATTGGTCCATTGCACACGTCCTCGTAAATGGCTGCGAGTTTAGTGTATGCCGCGTGAGCCTCTTGTACCTGCACTGCATTAAGCCGTTCAATCACTTCCACTTTCATACTTCAACCTCCTTAGCGCTCTCATCTTGTTCGTCAATTGCCTGCCTGCAGCAATATTCCGCAGCCGCGTAGATTGTCGCAAATGGGGATTTATTTAACTTCTTACGCCCCTTATAAGCAAAATAATAATACCCCCACGGAGAAGTAGGGCATGAAACACAAATCACCCGGTACATACTACCTTCCGCTTGGCACCGGAATACACATAAATCGTTCATATCTCTTAAGTGTTTTAATGTTAGGACCGGGACTATTCCCAAATCGGCGGCAAAGGTACGCATTTTATTTCATATATGCAATACCTTTTGCATTTTTTTACATTTTTTTTTGCATTTTTTTGCACATTTCTCGAGTTACGTGGTATGTTCTGCCCTTATTACCTCACCACGCTAATACCCTCCCATCACCACGCTAATACCCTCCCATCACCTCGCTAATTCCATCCCATCACCTCGCTAATACCATCCCAGAGCCTCGCTA
>CAYOSV010000076.1:0-1566 GCA_964406725.1 uncultured Candidatus Saccharibacteria bacterium
CTTCGGCTACCCTACATCGGGCAGAAAAGAAAACGGTTTTACGTTATATCTGAATTGTGGAACATCTTAATTATATCAAATTTTCCCTTATTTTTCCAGCTCATCATCGAAGAAAACGAGCGGAATGATCAATTTTTGACGCTTATCATTTTCGTCTTTGTCGCAACTAATTAATGAGGCAGTCTCAAGTGCCGGGATGTATTGTTTGCGGATATTCTCCACATTTGGGTAGCTCCCAGTTTGGCTATAGTATTCCTTACTGATTTCGCTATAGGTAACGCCTTTTCTCGAGACGCCACTCTGATTGTTAGCGCGATAGATAGCCAAAATGATATTGTTGTAAAAACTAAATGCCTGTGGCGAAATACCATAAGCCATACTCTTACTAAGTGGAACCCAAAGCTTCATGGCTTCGTCAACATCCTTGTTAATAGCAATTATTTTGCCATTCACCATTCTAAAAGGCGCGTTAAGCAATGCCACCGCTTTCACCAAAGAAATGAAGTGCGAGATTTCGCGTTGTGTTTTGGGCAATAAAGCTTTTCTACCGTCCATGAACTTACATTTTAGATAGTCGCTGTCATCAATATCAATGGTGTCAACTTTTAGTCCCTTAATATACAACACCCGCTTCTTTAGTCGTTTGCGCCCCTCATTGCTCTCTATCAGGGTATCGTAAGCGTTTTTGTGGCTATTCCTAGCAATACCGACATCAACGCCTGCCCTGACCTTTTCCGGTGTGCTTTCTGGGCTTAAAATTAAACACCTTGTTTGCTCCTGCTCGTCAATTCTCATATTTGCAGAGCAGAAAAAGGTAGATGGAAACCCTAGTATATAGCCTTCCATCGCCGTATTTTTGCCGTTTTTGCCCTTATTCGTAATAGCAAATGGAGTACGTTTGCTATCATGAGAAAGAAGAGCCCTGAGATTTTCTTGTAGCTGTGTATCTGGTTGCTCAGTAAAAACTAATATGCGACGCTCCAAATTGATGAATGGTTGCCCTGTCTTGTTGTCCGTCTCCTGTAGGCTCTGGCTATAATAAAACGCCGTAGGTGTAGTTTTACCATAAACTTTTACGTCTTGAGGCGGAAAATACTTGCTAACTTCGCTACAGATATATGTTTTTCCAGTAGAGCTACTAGCGTTAAACATGACATTCTGTTGGTCTGATTCGGTATATGCTAAAAGCATAACCAGAAAAGTAACCACTTTACTTACAAAATCATGTTTGATAGTTAAATCCAGCACGTCCGCAATATCTTCAATCGTCATTTCCTCAAATTGAGATGCGCTGAGGGGTTTTGCGCCACCGCAAAGCTCAGAATATTTCGACAAGAGCTCATCGGCTGTGCCTAGCTTGTTAGCAAAATAATCCGTGAGGCTTGCGCAGGGTAAAGAAACTTTATAAATTGACGCCGCCGGTATTTGTTCCGCTAAACGTTGAGCAAGTTCCTCCGTAATCTTGCTATCATTTATACATAAGTAAATATTCCGCATATTTTTTAGCGAATCAATCCACTCATTCCTAAGTTCAGCTCCACCACCAGTAACCACTGGCATTTTGAC
>CAYOSV010000077.1:0-1555 GCA_964406725.1 uncultured Candidatus Saccharibacteria bacterium
CTAAATTAATCTTGATTTCTCCGCCGGTCTACACTAGGGAAGACTACGATAATCCATTGTTTAAGCTAGGGCTGGAAGCATTCAAAAAATCTATTGAGATGCGGAGTGCTGATGTTTTGAAAGAAAAGGCGTTTATTAAGTCGATGGAAAACATTGTAATGGACCGCAAAAATTATAGTGTGCTGGCTAAAGCAAAGACACCGACGGTGATTATATATGGTAAGGACGATAAATTAATTGCGCCACATAATATTCCGGCGCTTCTGAAGGAAAATCTGAATATCACTGCGATTAGGACATCTGGAAAACATGGAGTTTCGCGTGATAAATATACAAAAATCCCCGCAATATTAAAGGAGGTGATGCAAGATGAAACTATATAATACCTTGGGGCGAAAACTAGAAGAATTCAAACCGCTTGGCGATACTGTGAAGTTATATACCTGTGGCCCAACGGTTTATGCAGAGGCACACATTGGTAATCTCACGGCCTATATTTATTGGGATTTGCTTGTTAGGACTTTGCTCGCTAATGGATATAAAGTCAAAAGAGTATTAAACCTAACTGATGTGGGACATTTAGTCTCTGATGCGGATTCTGGTGAAGATAAGTTAGAGAAGGGGGCTGAACGCGAAGGAAAGAGTGTATATGAAGTGGCGGACCGCTATATTGAGAAGTTCCGTAAAGATTATGAGTCTCTAGAACTAACCCCACCGGAGATTTGGGCCCGAGCGACAGATTATATTGAAGCAGATATGAGAGCCGTCGACCAGATGCGCGAGCATGGGTTTACTTACGAGACAGAAGATGGCATATATTATGATACGTCTAAGTTTGCTGGGTATGCGGATTTTGCAAAGTTAGATTTAGAAGGTTTGCAAGCTGGCGCTAGAGTTGGGTTCTCGGATGAGAAACGTAATGTGTCGGATTTTGCCGTGTGGAAATTTATCAAGCCTGGTGAAAAGCATGCGATGCGTTGGGATTATCTAGGTCGACCTGGGTATCCTGGTTGGCACCTAGAATGCGCTACGATTATTCATCAAGAGCTCGGCGAGCCAATCGACATTCATTGTGGCGGGATTGATCATATTCCAGTACATCACACTAACGAAATTGCCGAGATGTATGCGATGACTGGGCGAGCACTATCTAAATACTGGCTACATTGTGATTTTATTACGATTGACGGAGAAAAAGTGTCGAAATCACTTGGGAATACTTATTCTTTGAATGATTTGGCGGAGCGAGGATTTTCGCCGATGGATTATAAAATGTGGGTATTGTCTGGCCATTACCAAGGGACGAGGAACTTCACTTTTGAGTCTCTGGCTGGGGCTAAGGCGAGAAGGCTGAATTGGCGAAATCGGATTGCGCTATTATACCAAACAAATTTCAGAAACGGGTCCTGTCCGACACCCTTTTCTGAAGTGTTTGGCAGAGTCCTCGACTCAGTCAACAATAATCTTAACTCTGCGGAGGCGTTTTCGATAATTGATACTTCGGAGCTTTCGATGGAGGATTGGAAGAAAGTTGATGAATTATTTGGGCTGAATC
>CAYOSV010000078.1:0-1517 GCA_964406725.1 uncultured Candidatus Saccharibacteria bacterium
TAGAAGGCACCGTGGGATGCCAAACTATCTCAGCTTCCGCTACTTCCGCTACTCTCCTTGCTTCTAACTTCTCTCGCACTGGTTACGGCTTTGCTGGATGGAGTGATGCCTTTGATTATGCTACTAACGCCAATGCTCACTTCTATGGTCCACAAGAAGATATCACCTTCACGGCAGGGCAATATACTGGTACTAATAATGGTCTAGCATTATACGCAGTATGGGTAAAGTCTGCTGGGAGTCTACAAGATACCTCTAAAGTCGCAACCCTATGTGGCACAGGTACTGGTAGTCTCACTGCCGCTGCAACTGATGGCACTGCCAATCTCGCCAGTGTTTCTGCTCTTACTGATCAACGCGATAATCAGACTTACGCCATCGCTAAACTTGCAGACGGTAACTGCTGGATGATAGAAAACTTAAGACTAGCGGACAAAGATAGTAATAATAATGATGTAATACTATCAAGTACTAATACCAATAATCCATCACTGCCGCTTACTAATATATACGATACCAGCTCTACATCTAATCATCTCTCTCCAACTTCAAGCATAGCCACCAATACTGCTCCAGAAGGCTGGTGTACTACTATCTCAGCCGCCTGTGACGACCAATCCCGTATTCGTACTGATAACACTGCAAATAGGGCTACATATACTTCAGGTCAAACCGTATCCAGCCAAGATGCCAACCTATATTCTTATGGTAATTACTACAACTGGTACTCTGCTACAGCTGGTAACGGCACCTATAGCTTTAGAACCAATAATAACAGTGTCGACGGAGACCTCTGTCCAACTGGCTGGAGATTACCAAAAGGTGGTGATAAGACTAGAATCACATCCAATAACGATGATGAATTCTGGAATCTAATCGTAACCGGTCTAAATGGTGGTACGCTACCTGCTAACTATGATAGTAACACGACTCCATATTATAATGTTAGTACAGAAGCAGGTCCAATAGCTAACGCCTTACGTACTTATCCTAATAATTTTCTTTACTCGGGCTACGTCAGTGGCGCTTCCCTTCTCGATCGGAGTAGTTACGGCAACTATTGGTCGTCTACTGCGAACGCTAGTTACTACGCCTACAGCCTGCGCTTCTGCTCCACGAGCGTCTACCCAGGTACGTACGGCAACAACTACAAGTTCTATGGGAGTACAGTGCGTTGCATAGCTCCGTCCTCTTAGCGTCTGGCGCATAGCACGTGAGGTAGTAGTCGCCTAATTTCCATTTATTATCCTCGGAAGACAATTTAACTTAAATTTTTAACAGGCTTTTTTCTTTAAGAAAGGCAGTGATGGTGGTTTTGTGACCGGTTTTTATACCTGAAACAGAATTTAAAGATTTTTGGGAAAATGTTTCAGGTGTTTTGAGTGGTGCTAGAGGTCATTTAATGCTACTAGTCCCTATTTATTGGTGATTTTGGTTTGGGGAGTTTTGTGATATAATGGTGGTATTATGTTAGATGTGAAGTTTATAAGAGAGAACTTGGAGCTGGTCGAGAAATC
>CAYOSV010000079.1:0-1498 GCA_964406725.1 uncultured Candidatus Saccharibacteria bacterium
ATAAGCAAAACATACCTGAATTGAGATTTCCTGAATTTAAAGGTGAATGGGATGAAATTCTAATTGGAGATAAATTTGATTTTTTCTCTACAAATTCTTTATCAAGAGCTAAATTGGATGAAGAATCTGGTGAAATTCTTAACATTCATTATGGAGATATTCACACCAAGTTTCCATCAATTGTCAATGTTAAAAAAGTAAGAATTCCTTTTGTTTCAGAGGAAGTTGATACAAACAAAATCAATAAATATGAATTATGTAAAAACGGAGATATATTGATAGCTGATGCTTCAGAAGATTATGCTGATATAGGAAAAACTATAGAATTACAGGGAATTACTTATGAAAAAATTATAGGTGGACTACACACTTTATTATTAAGAGATAAAACAACAAATGTTTCTCCTTTATTTAATGGTTATTTGTTTCAAAATGAAAAATTAAAGAAACAAATTAAAATTAAAGCAAATGGAATATCTGTTTTAGGTATTAGTAAAAAAGAGTTACAAAAAATATCAATCAAAATTCCATCTATTGAAGAACAAAAAAAGATTTCAAATTTATTATTCGCCATTGATCAAAAACTCTCTTTTATGGAAAAAAATATTTCAAATAGGAAAATAATTAGAAAATTTTATATTAATAAATTTTATTCTGAAAAAAAAGATACTACAAACTTTTTAGAAGATTTTATCAAACAATTAAATATAAAGAATAAAACTAATGAAGAATATGATGTTTTATCAATAAACAATAAAAAAGGATTTGTGAAACAAAAGGATCAATTCGGAGAACATGAAGTTGCTAGTTCAGATAAACATAATTATAAAATAATTAATAATGGAAATTATGCATATAATCCTGCTAGGATTAATGTAGGTTCAATTGCCCGATTAGATGAATTTGAAAATGGAATTATAAGTCCTATGTATATAATGTTTAATATCAATAATAAGAGATTATTATCCGATTATCTAAAATTTTATTTTGAGTCAGAAACATTTAAATATAATATGTTGAAAAGATTAGAAGGTAGTGTTAGACAAACCTTAAGTTTTGATGCTTTGAAAAATATTCCATTATTTGTTCCTAACACAGAAAGTCAAGACAAAATTTCTAAATTTTTAAAAATTTATGATATAGAAATTAATTTATTAGAACAGAAATTAAGTACAAATAAAAAGTACAAACAATCATTACTATCTAAATTGTTTTGTTAACTCTGTTAAAAATGTATGGAAACAAAGAAATCAAACCTAAACATGATAAAAATATTTTAAAACATGTATTTTGTAATAAGCAATGCCTATAATCCCTTTGAATTTCAATGCCCCTTGGCCTAATAAAAAAATTAAAGAATTAGCTGATGTTATATGATGTGGAACACCTTCAACAAAAATTGAAGAATATTGGGATGGAAATATAAATTGGTTTACACCTAGTGAAGTTGGTCAAAGCAAATATGTATCTGAAAGTGAACGTAAAATAACAAAAGAAG
>CAYOSV010000080.1:0-1482 GCA_964406725.1 uncultured Candidatus Saccharibacteria bacterium
CTTGTCTGGCTTTTTCGGCTGATATATTCTCGCCGAATTTACGCTCGTACGTCTCCTGGAAAGCACGCACGAGCTTTTCTGATATATGCATCGTTTGCACTCCTATTAACGTACTTGGGGCTACTCAATCGGGATAGTTGATAAATCAAGTAGCCCTACCCCCCATTATCCATATAAAAATGTTTCTGTCGTCGCTAAGCAAAATGTTAACAAAAGAAAAACTACCGTCAATCTGTTGCGGTAGTTCACTAAAACAATCCTATTCCAAAAGTAATCTAAAAACTAACTTTTTCGAGTGCTTTTAACTCTGCTAATGTCATTTCGGCGGCTTCATTTACCATGAGGCTTTCAACCGTCAATTTCCCAATGAATGGAGAAAGCTCATTTTTAACAATGTTATTTTTCTTACTGAATATCTCCGTCTTTATAGATTGTTTTCCGACATGAACTTCTATGTTAGGAGCTTTATTCAATATATCTCTCGTTACAATTTCGCCTTTGTGGCTAAGGGCGAATTTTAATACCTCAAAAGGCTTCCTACCCCACCTAGGTTCTTTAAGAATATACTCTTTACCATTACTACTTTTAACGACAAAATAACGCCCACTCTTATCAATAGACAGTGTGCACAAATGCTTCACCCTACAAGTTTCATCGATAATTTTAATCCAGTCAAAACCCATCTTAACGAAATATGAATCTCCACAATATCCGTCGTTAACTAGCATGCGCGAAATGCCATATTTCTTCCATACCAAATCAGAAGGACGGCGAGCGAATTTAACTCCTCTATCATCATACGACGCATATTCTACTATGAGCTCTGCATCAATGATGTCATCCTCAATCATTTTATCGATAATCTTGTGTTGTTGTTTTAGCCCAATCCCATATTTTTTCGCATTCCCATCAGCTATCAATGTTTCTTGCCCCAAATTTACGTCATAAATAAAGAAATCATCATCACGACGGCTTTGCTCTCTTTGCCGAATAAACAAGTCAAATATAGTTTCTTCTTCAGGCGTTAGTTTCCTTAAAACCATACAACTATCCCTTTCCCATTATTATATCATAAAAGACGAAAATTTAACAGAGGTGGACTAGTTAGCCGTCAAAAAAAGAAGCTCCTGCGGTAGGAGCATACTGCCCCGTGCAAGAACTTCATTAATTATAATTATACTAAATGAGCGATTTAATGTCAATGATTTGACCGCGTTTTGTGATGAAAATTAACTCACCAATCTGTTTTTGCTCTTTAGCTTTCTTGACGAGGAAACGCCGCAAATTGTCGTCGCGCATGTTTTTAATTCTCGACGAATCAAATATAATGTTCTTAGCCTGTTTTAGCCCACGTTTGATATTCCGCTCTAGCTTATCTGGTTTATTAGTAAACGGAGACTTCATCTCATATTCTACCCCGTCTAATAAAATGTCTGCGGTGCTGATATTGGATTCTGGAAGAAACTCAATGTTATGACCAGC
>CAYOSV010000081.1:0-1473 GCA_964406725.1 uncultured Candidatus Saccharibacteria bacterium
TCTGCACAAGGTTGCCCAGATGGATGAATTCGGTCACGTTGAGAGCACCGGAGCGAGAAGCTGATCTCAGGACGAGAAAGCCAGTCTCGTACAGGCGTGTACTGCGGTCGGGATCATCCCGCCTCAGGACGACGAGGGATTAGATGCCCTTGCAGATGCAATAATCACTAGGTCTGTCACGCTTAAATGACCAACTTTGCACATTAGAAAGGAGAAGAAAATGGAAGTAAATCGCGCACATATCGCTGCTATCGTCAATGAGCTGGAAGAGGTTCGACATAAACAGGACGCCCTTCTTGTCGAGCTAAAGGCTTTGATCGAGGATGACCCCCTAACGTCATGCCAACGGAGCCAGGAAATAATTCAGCTCGGATTCTCGGTCAGGCTTTATCATGTTTTGACCGGAAAGTATAATAGTTTCCGGGACTGCAGCTACGGACCATTGCATACCGTCGCGGATATCGTAGGCTTTCCGAAGTACGAATGGCACTTAATAAAGGGTTTCGGCAAGGCTATGGCTCGAGAAATCGAGCAAAAGATGCACGACATAGGGTACGCAGATTTCTCAATCCCCATGAGGGGTTATTGTCCACAATCGCCTCAATCTCCGACCTGAAGGTCGGAGATTTTTCATGCTAACTTTTTCCGCAAAATCTCTCAGTAGAAAGACTTACTGCCGCAGCATCTCCGCCACAAACTCTTGCAATTTCCCCGGATTCGCCTTGATCCCCTCTGGAATATTCGTGTAGTTCGCCAGTACCAGCGCATCCCTAAACTCGCGAGCATGTTGCCCCAGTAGTTCGTTGTCGATTTTATACCCCATACTCATCAGATATTTTTCGATAAACACCGCCGTCGTCCGCGTATTTCCCTCATAAAACGGATGCACTTGCCAAATCCGCGAGATAAACGTCGCCAGCCTCGCTACTTTCTCGGAAAAATCCATCGCGAGGTAATCCTGTTTCCTCTCCTCCTCAAAATCATACGCCAAACTCTCCTCGATCACCCCATAATCCTGGTATTGCACACTCCTGCCATCCAGCACAGGCTCTTTTTTGGTTAAATTCACCGTCCGGAACTCGCCCGGATAGTAAACCGCAGTATCTAGTTGTTCAAATAATCTCCGGTGGTAGCTCTTTAGCGTTGGAATATCAAACCGAAACGCCTCATCCGCCAAAATCCCATAAATTGCATCCGCCACGATATCCGCCTCCTCTGTTCTCTCTGGTGCATCACCCGCTCCGCCACCTTCCTGGTAATACCGTGAAATCTCCTGCGAAACCTGCGCATAGCTCCTCTCCCCCTCTATATGCGCCTTCGCCAAATCTCGCATATACCGCGACGGTTCTAGCCCGTCCATCTTTTGCAATCCAAAAGCCACCTCCCAGTTCGCCCGCTTCGCCTCTGGCGCCAAATCATCTTTCACAAAATCATAGGTTCTTGTCTCGCTCATACCACCATTATACCACACCC
>CAYOSV010000082.1:0-1327 GCA_964406725.1 uncultured Candidatus Saccharibacteria bacterium
TCTTGGTACACCGTAGTGAAAGAAGTTGCAACCATGGTTAAAGTAGATTTGCTATACGTTCCGGTCGGAACTACCTCTACTTTTCTCTAAGTTCTTCTTTTAATTACGATGTCTAACCTTAATTATACCACTTTTTATGTCAAAAATGGCTACAATAGGGGTTAGATTTGGCAAAAAGTGCTAAAAACAGTGCAAAAATTACTAAACATTTATTAAAAAATATACGATGGGGCTATTCCCATTATATTTTTTGCCTGAATTAGCTGGGGCAGAGACCCCCAAAATAAATAGTCGGTACCCCTGCGGAGCCAGGGGTATTTTTGGGGCTAATGCAAATGTCTTCTGTGCTTGCTAAAAATGAAACAAATCTCGACATCACTATCACACGACACCTATAACATTAACGGGTTTTATGGTATAATTAGTAATGTCCATATTCATAAGCTGTCGAAAGGTTCACAGATGACTACTGTGGATAATCGAATTAGCCCCTTTGTGGGGCACCCGCTCCAGTCGGGCTAACGCCTTTCTGCAGCAAATTGAGTATGGACACCCAATAGCGGGTGTCCCATTTAGTTCAGGGCACCGGAGCGTAATAAGAAAGGTGCCATATGCCCAAGAAAATAAATGTAGAAAATGAAATAAAACATAGAGTTTATAGAATCTTTTGGGGTTACTTAATTGCTTGGGCTGTCATTGGAGGTTGTTTTTCGGTAGCGAGCGTGAACTCTCCTGCCTCTTCGCAATCGCATTTACAGGTTACGTCTGAGGCGGTAGCACTATCTGGGCTGTTAGGCGGTTTATTTTATGGCGTTTTACTTGGGTTGCCGACTGCTTTTGCTATGGCTATTATAGAACGGTGGAAGCTAAGAGGATACAACGCTACGGCATTTCAGATTATCTGGGCTGTATTGGTTGTGGTTTCTGTTTTGGCGTCAAACCATGATTTAGGATGGGTCGGGTATTTATTATTGGCAGTGTTTTATGGTGTCTTTATAGCTACCATTGTTTTTAATAACGTAATGAGAAAGCGATATGCCGATGACTTAAAAAGGCATAAAGCCCCCAAATCTCTAATAGTACAAGAAGAAGAGGAAGCGAAAAAGATAAGTAAATCGCCGAAGACCGAACCGACCGATGAGCCGGACGACGACGCCGAAGATATGTTATAATAGGATAATGAATAACCCAAAACAAAGAGGCAGGATTATTATACCTGCTGGGCGTAGACCATGGGCGCATGAGCTTCGTATTGCTGACATTTTAGCTTCCGCTGGTCATAACATTGAGTTTCTTCCAGAATCCAATATCAGCACCGCAGACATTT
>CAYOSV010000083.1:0-1307 GCA_964406725.1 uncultured Candidatus Saccharibacteria bacterium
GGTTCTTTTTGGGTCCGGGGCCCTTTATCAGGCGGTCCACGACCATGTCGAGCACCTTGATGCCCGTCAGCTGCCGCGCCTGCTCTATCGGCACCATCCGGTAGGTCAAACTCCGTTCGTCAAAACCGCGCTTTTGGGTGAAGGGGGCCACGTAGAGCCGCTCAAAAGGCCACTGCGCGATGGTTTGTTTCGTTGTCGGCATAGTCAAAGTCTTCTTTTCAGTTAAAAATTGCGTTCTCGGCCTCGCCGGAGGCTACTTTTGGGTAAAAAGTTGCATCCTCAACCTCACCGAAGCTTATTTTTCGGTAAAAAATTGCGTTCTCGGCCTCACCGAAGCCTACTTTTTGGCGCAAAGTTACAAATTATATTTGTGATAAGATAATTCTTTGTCAAAAAATTATCCTTTTTTAATAGTAAAAGATAATTTCTGATGGAAATATTATCTTCTCGTTTTGCGATAAGATAATTCATCTGCAAAAAATTATCTTTGTTATTTATGAAAGGATAACTTATCTTGTCTAATTTATCTTCTGTTATTGTCAATAAGGTCCCCAGCGCCTCGGGCAAAGCTTCGCACACATCGAAATCGCATCTCCGACCCTCGGGCGAAGCTTTGCACACACGGAAATCGCTCCCCCGCGCCTCGGGCGAAGCTTTGCACACATCGAAATCGCTTCTCCGACCCTCTGGCGAAGCTTTTTGGTCGAAGCATTTCTATCCCCTTCACCTCATGGACAGTCTGCGGGGTGTCTGTAGGATGCCGGAGGGCGCGGGGAAGCGACGACGGTGACGCCGGAGTGATTTGAAAAGCAAAAAGCCTCGCCTGTCGGCGGGGCTTCTTCATGATCCGTTGAATCCGTGGTCTACTTCATGTTCTCGCGGAAAAAGGCTTCCATTTTGTCGTAGGGAATCTTCCCTCCCTTATCGTCGTAAAGGTCGGTGTGGACGGCATCGGGGATAATCATCAGTTCCTTATTGCTGATAGTTATGCTTTTGCCGTCTGTATTCTTGCCCGTCATCTTTTCGAAGGCGTACTCAGAGAAGTAGCGGCTGGACGGATCAGAGTCCCCTGATTCAACTCGTCGTAGGGAAACAATGCGGCCTCGCCTGGAGCCGCGCCCTGCCCTCCGGCCACGACAAGAGCAGGGCGGCACGCCGCATCCCCCGCGAGTGCAGGGATACAGCGTGCCGCCGAAAGGTGTGTGCAGCACTGCGCGCCATGTGCGCCCGTGCCTTGTCCGCTAAGTGGTCTGGGGGGGGCAGGATTTCCGCCGCCTACAGCCCCGCCGCCCGCCGTCGTGCGAGCA
>CAYOSV010000084.1:0-1274 GCA_964406725.1 uncultured Candidatus Saccharibacteria bacterium
GCTGAATTCTAGTTCAAATCACAAGACTTTTTAGAAGCTATTAGAGCGGCATTTTGCCACATCTTTTCTTGCGGGCTCTTCCAGCCTAAGCGCTTTCTGGGTCTATTATTAATCTCAGCTACGGCTTTGTCAAGCATCTCTTGGGTGATTTTCCTAAAATCCATGCCTTTAGGAAAGTATTGCCTGAGTAACCCATTGGTATTTTCGTTGGTACCACGCTCCCATGAGTGATAAGGGTGTGCAAAGAATACTTTTAAAGAAGAGATAGCTCGCTCAATCCATTCGTAACCATTATTCTCAGTACCATTATCTAGTGTTAGTGTTTTAAAGTATTTCGGTTTTAATTTGGCTTTTAAAACCTTTACCGCTTGGTCTGCAAACCGCATTCCCATTGTGAGCCGATAAAGCTCCTTCTCATCTTCTGGCAAAGCCGATTGTTCCTTTGTGAGTGGCGGAAGAAGAAAAGCTAATAAATAACCAGTTTTTCGTTCTGTGAGCGTACCTATACGTCCTGTAGCGCCATGATCTTTGCCAAGTACCGTATCACCTTCAAAATCACCGATTCTCAAACGTTTATCTACTATCTTTGGTCGTTTATCAATCCCTTTTTCTAGCTGGCGTTCTCTTCGTTTTTCTTTGTTAATGTAGTATTGCCGATTATGACGATAACCTCTGTTGTGACGGAGATACTTAGTTAATTCTTTACGAAAACGATAAATCCAATCATAAATAGTTTGCACGGCAACAACCACTTTCTTTTTAATTCCAGAAACCGTAAGTTTACCTAGTCTTAAACGAGCAGATATCTGCTCTGGTGACCATCGTTTCTTTAGATATCTAGTAATAGTAATTGATAAATCTGTATCATCGTCAGTTAATCTTAAATGGCAAAGATTAGCTTCGGCTCTACGTTTCCCAGCCTTTCTATTTGCCACTTCGCCTAGGTAATTATATTTGTTCTTCGGCGTAGGAACCCTTGATGGATTACCAAGATTAGTTACGCGATTCTTGCGAACTTCTCCTAAAGTAAGAGCATTACGCTTTATCTCTCCGTGCACCGACGATGGATTTTTCTCTAATAATTCGGCGCATTTGATGATAGATTTACCTTCATCTAAAAATCCCTCTAACTTTATTCTGCTAGATAGTGTAAAATGATTGTGAGACATCTTTTTCTCCTTTTATAGTTTATTGTTCAAACACTATTATACTGGAGAGTCCAAAAGATGTCTCTTTTAGTTCTTAAAGTCTTGGCTTTTGAATTGGAATCTAAG
>CAYOSV010000085.1:0-1274 GCA_964406725.1 uncultured Candidatus Saccharibacteria bacterium
TATACTGGACCAAACACATTTGAGACAAAGCACGCAAGAAACGTAACCTCCTTACAGTGAAGTTTCTTGCGTGCGTGATTAACAAAAAAATAGATCTCCTTTATAATTAGTTAAAACCAAATAACCAAGAAAGGAGATCTAATATGATTATATATCTAAATGGCTATTTTAGGAACTGGGATTATGTAGATAAACACACATCTCAGTTAAGAAACAGGGATATTGTAGAATATCGCATTAAAGTACTAAAATTTTGGGATAAGCATGGTTTGGATGCTGCACTAGAATATGCGAAAGATTTAAATCCTAAAGGTAAATGTTCTAGGTCATCATTGTATCGTTGGAAGAAAGGCTTAGCAGATTCTGGAAAACGAGACAGGGCGGGAAGATGTAGACTATCCACTATTGACCCAAAGAGTACTCGCCCCAATCATTGTCGTTTGCCCAGACACTATGATGAACTATATGAGCCAATAAAGCAAATTTTAAATGAACATCATACCTTGGGGAAGAATAAAATTCACAGAATATTGATAAATATGGTGAAGAGAGGCGAACTTGTTCTCAACAAAATAATGCAAATCCCTTCCGCATCTACTATTGGCAGAATTATTAAAGCGATGCGTGAGCTTGGCAGACTCCCTAGCAAAGATAGGTTAAGCTTCAATGCAAGTAGTGATAAACTTTATGTAGTGGTGAAACGAAGAAAAAAGAAACTGCGAAGAGATGGCTATAGGCCTAAAAAACCTGGTGATTTGGTACAAATGGATGGTGTTGTTACTTATTGTTACGGAAGAAGAGTGTATATTCTAAACGCTATTGATTATGTATCCGAAAGAGCTATTTCAGTTATTTTGCCAAGTAATAGATCGTGTCATACTGCTGAAGTACTAAAAATAATTGATAAGTTGTTTGGTTTTGAAGTGAAGAATATTCAGACCGATAATGGAAGCGAATTTATGGACCAATTTGCCGATATGATGGATAAATTAAACAAGACTCACTTTTATAATTATGTAAAGAAACCTATGTGGAATGGCAAAGTGGAACGTTTTAATCGCACCATGCAGGAAGAATGGTTGGCAAACCCAGATATCCAGATTTTACTTAGAGAAGACCAAGATGAAGCAAAAAATGAACTGCAAAAATACGTAGATTGGTATAACGATGAGCGGCCACATCAATCCATCAATTACATGACACCCAATGAATATGTGGTATACTTTAATACAAGAGGAGACCTTAAAAAATCTCAAATGTCTTGAACCAGTACA
>CAYOSV010000086.1:0-1265 GCA_964406725.1 uncultured Candidatus Saccharibacteria bacterium
GGATTAAGCGCCACTGAGCCACCCGAAGCCGATACCGTACCCACCGTAGTACCCGTAGCAGTTTCTTTGAATACTACACTAGATACTCCAGTAGTTCCACCACCAGCGTAACTGAAGTTCACTGTGACACCCTTAGCATCAGAGGTAGCACTCGGAGTAATAATGTCTGTACTGCCATCTACTGTATAGGTAGTAGTGCTTTTGGTTGTGTCTGCTATAGTGGAGCTTGGATTGGTCTTAGACCAGCTAGAGAAAGTATAGTAGCTGCTAGGTACTGCGGTCAGGACATAAGTCTTGCCACCCTCAAGGTTACTCACTAGACAGCCACTAGTGCTAGTACAAACCGTTCCATTTAGCGATACGCTGTCTATACCAGTAGCGGTCTTAATAGTAATACCGTAATTATTATTGGACCATAGAGCATAAAGTGTAATTACGTTAGTAGTGGTCTGATTTATACCAAAGTTACTTCCAGAAGCATAAGTATTACCAGAACAGGACGTTCCATTGTCAGCTGGCGCTACGTCACACCAACCAGCGAATATATAACCAGTTCTACTTGGAGTTACTGAAGAAAGTGTAATCTCAGTGCTGGTAGTAGTAGTGTGAGTAGTTGCACTATCCACTATGCCATCTGGGAGGTTAGTCACACTAGCATCCCCAGTATTATCGCGGTAGCTGACAGAATAGGTGATAGGATTCGCCGTGGCGACTAGACTCATAGTTTTGCTATAAGTTCCCGCCGCTTGGGTGTAGGATGCCCTAGCACCTAGTGTGATCGTATACATATTAAATGTAGATGGGTTAGCGGAGGAGGTGACATCAATGGTAGTAGCCGTAGTAGTAGGAGAAGGGCGGAAGGAGACGTTGTCTACGCCATTGATTTTACTGGGTTTATAGCCCCAGTAGCCATTGTAGGTAGCATTATCAAAGGTATCTTCATCCATAGGAGTACTGATAGAAGCAAAGGTACCACTAGTATCACCATTCACCAACGTACCGGCATCATCCGAAGCGGCAATAGTAAGAGTATAACCGCTATAGTTGGTAGTTTGTACACCAAAGACAGCTGGTGTGGAAGAAGTAGCAAAAGTTCCTTCCGTGCTAACTACACCAAGGTTGAGGTTTGCAGTAAGCGAATCAGCCGTGACAGTAATATTAGATGCAGTACCAGAAGGAGCTGCTTCTACCTCATCACTCCCCAAAGCTACTGGCAGGACAGAAAGGGACAGAAGGAGGACGAGGAGTGCGGTGGAGGAGAAACC
>CAYOSV010000087.1:0-1249 GCA_964406725.1 uncultured Candidatus Saccharibacteria bacterium
CCTTCTTCAGCATCGGACGCAGATCCGGAGCCTCAAGCACTAGGGCTTTCGAGATAGCAAGCTTAATTGCATCCACCTGCCCAGCTAGACCACCACCTTTTACCAAAATAGTGATGTCATATTCTTTTTGCTTTTCAGCAATAGCTAGAGGATCAGTGATTTCAGCCAGATAAGTCTTGTTGCCAGACATATATTCTAGTGCAGGTTTACCATTGATGGTCATTTCACCCTTGCCTTTATAAAGTCTAGCTGTAGCCGTAGCGGCTTTACGACGGCCCAATCCATATACATATTTTGAGTCAGCCATTATTTAATCTCCTTCAAAATCATTTGTGGGTTCTGTGCAGTATGCGAATGTTCAGCTCCATCAAATACACGAAGTCTTTTCATCCTTTCAGCTGCCAGTTTGTTTTTCGGAAGCATACCCTTAACGGCCGCTCTAACTGCTTTTGAGGGGTCTTTTTCAACCACTTCTTCGAGTCTAAGTTCCTTAAGACCTCCAGGAAATCCACTGTGATGGTAGTATTTCTTCTGAAGCATTTTGTCACCAGTTACCACCAAATTCTTAGCGTTTACTACTACTACATAGTCACCGTTATCAATATGTGGGGTATAGGTAACTTTACTTTTGCCCATCAACTTATCAGCGATAACCACCGCAAGCTTACCAAGTGGCATCGAGGAAGCATCGATTATCCACCACTCGCGCTTAATTTCTTTAGCCTTTTGAGAATAAGTTTTCATTATTTATCCTCCTTCTTGGACTTTTCAGCCTTCTTGTCAGCTTTAGCTGGTTTTTCGACCTCTTTTTCTGGTTTTTCTGCCTTAGAATAATCAATTTCATCTACAAAACTGATTGTACCCATTTCAGCATTATCACCTACACGGTATCCTGCACGCTCAATTCTTAAGTACCCAGAATCTCTTTTAACTTGTGGAGCTACCACATCTACCAAAAGATTACCACATGATACACTGTTAAGCCGTGCAATTACGATTCTGCGATTCGAAAGTCCACCTTTTTTCGCAATCGTAATTAGTTTCTCTGTTTCACGTCGAATTTCTTTAGCCTTTGCAAGCGTAGTAGTGATAGATTGATTTTCAATCAAAGCACATCCTAGGCTACGTTTCAAGGCTAATCTCTGGTCGGTTTCCCGACCAAACTTTCGACCTTTATAGCTATGACGATGCATATTAAATATTTAACTCCGTTAACTTTTCTTTTACTTCGTCTAACGCCTTCGACCCA
>CAYOSV010000088.1:0-1190 GCA_964406725.1 uncultured Candidatus Saccharibacteria bacterium
CACGAAAGACAGATAAAAAATCTAACCCTACGTTGTGAAAATTTCATGCTTGTGTTTTTATTTTTATGATATAATTTATAGTAACAAAAGTAGAAAGGAGTATATGGATACTACATTAACAACATCGGTTAACAGTCTGACCACCAAGGAGGCGGCCTTCGCTGGGGGTCTTCTCGGAAGCATGATGGTTATTGGCCTTATTGTGCTTGTTTTGCTAATTGTTGCTGGTTGGAGAATTTTTGAAAAGGCCGGCGAAAAAGGCTGGAAAATTCTCATACCTATTTACGACGTCTATATTTTATTTAAGATTTGTGGTCTCAAAAATTGGTTTTGGGGATATCTCTGCATTAGCATTGTTGCCAGCATTATCATGACAGTAAATACACCGGTAAACGAAGCATACTATATCACAGATACCACCGGTTACACCTATATAGATTATTCTTTGGTAGATTGGAGCCAACACGTAGGGTATATCATCGGTCTAGTCATTTCCTGCATTAATAGCATCGCTACTACTATTGCAGTTGCTATCAAACTATCCAGAGCATTTGGTAAAGGTGTTGGATACACTCTTGGCCTTATCTTCTTACCAAATATCTTTACCCTTATCCTCGGATTTGGTAAAGCCAAATACAGTAAAAAAGCTGCCGACGCTTAAGATAGTCGTAAACAAAAATAAATCAGGACATATGCCTGATTTATTTTTTATGCCAATTTCTTCCAGGCGGAACTCCTCCTAAATAAAAGTCCCGAGTCAAATACTAATAATTTTCTGCCTTGATCTCAAAATACGCCTGTGGATGATTACATACCGGACAAACTTCCGGAGCAGATTTTCCCACTACGATATGACCGCAATTTCGACACACCCAAATTGCACTTCCATCCTTTGAAAACACTTTTTTCTCGCGTACATTAGAAAGCAGTTTTCTGTACCTCTCCTCATGCGACTTTTCAATCTTGGCCACTTCCTCAAACTTCAGCGCTAGTTCTTCAAAACCTTCCTCACGTGCCGTTTCAGCAAACCCTTTATACATATCCGTCCACTCATAGTTTTCACCGTCAGCCGCTGCCTCTAAGTTGGTCTCGGTATCTTCAACTGCGCCACCATGAAGTTCTTTATACCACATTTTGGCGTGTTCTTTTTCGTTGTCCGCCGTCTCCGTAAAAATCGCCGCAATCTGCTC
>CAYOSV010000089.1:0-1172 GCA_964406725.1 uncultured Candidatus Saccharibacteria bacterium
GATGAGGGATAATTAATAACTTAGTAAGGAGAAATCCAAGATGGTCATACATCATCAAATTCACCAATTTAAGTCAAAGACTACATTAATAGCTCTTATCACTGTAGTCTATATCAGCATGATTAGTATTGTCTGTAATACTTATGCCGATACTACAGTAACCAGTGACGTATCCGTTACTGTCTCATCATCCTGTACCTTTACCGCAGGTGGTGGTACATATAGTGAATCAGTAGTAGGTGGTAATACTGCTACCATTACTGCAAATCCTATTACTACTAACTGCAATGATCCAAGTGGCTATGCTATTTATGCCATTGGTTATTCTGGTGATAGTTATAGTGCTACTACTCATACTGACATGATATCCTCACTAGGTAGTAGTTATAACATTAAGACTGATGGTACTGGTACTTATGGTTCTAGTTGGAAGATGAAGCTTACTAATCCTTCTAATGCTACTATCTCAGGAAGCTTTGGTAGTAGTTATCAAAACATCCCCTCTACCTTCACCCAAGTAGCTACATATGCCAATAATACTACATCAGGCAGTATCACTCCATCCTACCAAGTAGCAGTCTCTTCTTCTCAACCAGCTGGTACTTATACTGGTAAAGTTAAATATGTACTAGTACATCCTAATACTACTGTAGCTGGTACTTATACCATTGCCTATAACTCCAATGGTGGTAGTGGTACGATGAGTAGTAGTACAGGCCTCTATAACTTCGAAGAACAAACTTTACCCACTAGTACCTTTACTGCCCCAACGGGTTACGCCTTTGCAGGATGGTGTACCACGAATACTGCTGGCTATTATGCTTGTGATGGTACCTCCTACTCCGCTGGTGACTCTCTGCCTGCCAGTGCCGCTACGGCGAGTGGAACGTTGAACCTTTATGCTTATTGGCAAGAAGTTAAGACTATCGCTAACGCTACCTATATGCAAGAAGTTGGTAGCTGCCCAGACACTCTCACAACTGGACAAGTCTATAGTATAAAAGATTCCCGTGATGAACAAAGCTATAATGTAGCCAAGCTTGCGGATGGTAAATGCTGGCTCCTTGATAACCTTGCTCTAGACCTTACTAGCTCTACAGTACTGAGTGCCATGGATAGTACCAACACCAATGCCTCAGATACCACTCTCGGCTATCTCAAGAATTGCGGCT
>CAYOSV010000090.1:0-1148 GCA_964406725.1 uncultured Candidatus Saccharibacteria bacterium
GGCGTGCGAGATTATTCAGCTCACAAGCTGCATCGCCTAGCGATATTTCTTCGCCGAACTTACTCAAATACTTTTGCTGAAATTCTTTCAGCAAGTCGTCTGAGTATTTCACTCGCACTCCTTTCTGGTGTATTAGTTGGTATCTTGGCAACCGCCTAAATGATGGTCGGCATTTGGCGGTCTGAGCCCATTAAATCAAACAATAAAAAAGAAGTCAGTGAATACCAACTGACCCGAAAAATGAAGTATCAATCCGCACTATGACGCATTGATACGAACAGCTCGTGCTTGTTTTCTTATTGCTTCAACTTGCTGGTGGGTTAGTTTTGCGGACTTTAGGATCTTTATTCTATTTGTAGTGATTTCTATAAAGGGCGCCAGAACGGTATGAACTAGTGTATTGTCTTTGAAAACCGTATTTAAAGACTTCAAGTTTGGCTGATGCATATCCTCAGCAAGTTTATCCCTCCAAATTCCATCTTTTTCATCTTGATCCCTAAAGGCAAGCGATATTATCTTTTCTGGGTTGCCACCCCCAAGAGAAAAAAGATATCGATTACCATCAATGGTTATACATATATTACCACCGTCATAGCTAAATCTGGCATCGTAAAATTGCTTTATATCTGGGTCTGTCTTTTCATATTCATCTAAGGAGTGTTTATTGCCTATAAGGAGAATGCTGCTCTTTTTAACCGAGCTATCGCAGGATGCTTTAATTGAATTAGATAACTCCAGAACCTGTGCTTTCAACAATTGGTCGCCACATAGTTTTTTCATAGCTTGATTTGAATAATCTACGAATTGAATAAAAAGAAGCTGCTCTTCATCCTTTATTTTAGCTATATCTGCGGGGTTTTTATTTTCATCTGTAATGTAGTATTTGAATGCCCCAGCTTTTTGTAGTTTTTCTAATTCATGTATTACTTTGATGCGATTTTTTGTTGGAAAAGGTTGCCTTCCGCGATAAATATCGCCGTCTAAATTATAGGTTTCAATGAGCCCGCCAATAAGCTCTTTAACTTCAGGTATAGAAAAATCGACCATCATTTTTTATATTATAACATATTTCATAAGGGGCTGTAAAATAAGGTGTACTGGTTCAAGACATTTGAGATTTTTTAAGGTCTCCTCTTGTATTAAAGTAT
>CAYOSV010000091.1:0-1145 GCA_964406725.1 uncultured Candidatus Saccharibacteria bacterium
GTACAGTTTCCTGCTACTTTGCAGACTTTGACGTTTGATACCCCATCTCCTGCAAAGGTGATGGCTAGACTATAGGTATTGATTGTAGCAGTAGGTGTGATGGTACTGTTTCCTGCTCCTGCAGTGTATGTAGTACTTGCTAATGTAGTATCGGCTATAGTACCATAGTCTCCAGCATTCCAGCTAGTGAAGGAGTAGCCAGTGCTTGGTGTAGCTACTAGATTGTAAGTATTACCTCGGGTTAGTGTGATATTGCAACCGCCACTGGATAGTGCAGTAGTACAGTTAGTACTATTGAGTGATACGCTGTCTATACCAGTAACTGTACCGTAGGTGATAGTGTATAGATCATAGGTCCAGACGGCATTGATAGTATAGATACCGGCGATAGTTTGGTCTATACCAAACTCTCCTCCAGCATTATATTCTAAGCCAGTACTACATACAGTACCGTTTGATGTAGTACTACCTAGACACCAGGATTTGAAGGTATAGTTGGTTCTAGTAGGAATAGTAGAAGAAAGGGTGACTGAAGTGGTAGATACAGAACCAGTCTGAGTGTGATTACTGCTGTCTCCGCCAAAGGATGGAAGATTGGCTACGGTAGCATCTGCAGTATCGTCTGCATAGGTGATACTGTAGCCTACTGGTCTAGCTACGGCAGAGAGTGTGAAAGTATTACTGTATGTACCAGCAGGCTTGGTGTAGTCTACTCTAGCTCCGAGGCCGATGGTGTACATGTTTGGAGTGGTAGTATTGGCTACGGTAGTAGTATCTAGAGTGCTGGCAGTGGTAGTGGGAGAAGGTCTGAATGAGGCATTGTCTATGCCATTGTATTTACTGGGTCTATAGCCCCATTTGCCATTGTAGGTAGTAGCATCAAAAGTAGCACTGTCTATTACAGTGCTGATGGAAGACAAAGTGTTATTGGTGGTGATGCTAGTATCGGTGTTGGTGAGCAGACCATTGTCATTACTGCCAGAAATAGTGAGAGTATAGCCAGTGTAGTTATTGGTAGTGACACCAAATTCGGCTAGTTCTGTGGTAGTAGAAGAAGCAAAGGTACCACTCTCATCCTTTGGCATGATGTTAAGTCTAGCACTACTCTTTCCGAGGGTCATATCCAGTGTAGTAGTGCTAGCAGT
>CAYOSV010000092.1:0-1119 GCA_964406725.1 uncultured Candidatus Saccharibacteria bacterium
GGCCTTGTTGAATAATTAAATTAGCAATGAGCTCATTAGCCATTAGTATATCTTAATCAACCTATCATTTCATATTTTGGCAAACCAAGCTCGTTAAATTTATTAATTACTTTGGCTCTTAAGCATTGTTCTGTATATTGGGTTTCATCTTTTCTGGATTTAAGATGATCGCCAAATATAGTTTTCCATCTGTAAAAAGCATTTTCTACTAAGCTTCTTCTGTGATAATCTACATCAGTTTTCCAACCATCTAGCCCAAATTCCTCAACGTGCCTGATGACTTTGTTTCGCTCTTCCCAGCCTGGAGTATCGTACCATTGGTAATGCCATCCAGTATTAAGATGTTCCACCGCATTCTTAGGCGGTGGAGCTATAATGCTAATCTTGAGTTTTCTCCCTAGTAAATAGTTTTGTTTAGAATCGTATGCTCCATCACCGATAATAATAGTCACATTATAGCCCAATTCAGTTACTTGGTTCAGTAATGGTCTTAGCTGGGTATTGTCATGCGCATGAGCAGTGGTATTAGTAAAGCCGATAATGTCTCTCGTTTCATAATCTACAGCAATGTGGGTTTCTCGCCATGTTCTTTGGTAAGTAGATCCATGTTTTCGTACCATCCATTCGCCCTCGCCAAAAACCTTAAAGCCGGAGCTATCTATTAGTAGTACTATTCCTTCTTTATTTTTATGATTATTTATTTTTCTCTGATAACGAACCTTTAGTCCAGACATTCTTTTAGAAACAGTAGTATAATCTGGCGAGCCAGACATTATGTCCATAAGTCTGAACAGAAACTCCAAAAAATCAGTAGCCTGGCGAAGTGGCAGATGAAATAGCTCACGAATCGTTAAAACAAATTCTATAAGTTCATCAGCGTATTCTGTTGGACGACCAGGTTTACCCGTTTTAACAGGTACGACAAGACGATTATCCTTTATGAGCGACTCTGATATGAATATAGAGATATTGCCACGATTTTTGAGAGATTTATTATATTCTGACCAATTTTTGATCTTTTTAGTGTTATTATAGTTATGAGTGGTTTTTATGTTTGTGTTTTTTCATATTATGAGCATAACACCACTCTTTTTAATTGGCTAGTTATTCAACAAGGCC
>CAYOSV010000093.1:0-1088 GCA_964406725.1 uncultured Candidatus Saccharibacteria bacterium
AAAAAAAAGGTTAATATTTTTTCGAGTATTACTTTTTTTCTCTTGAAACTAATTTATGCCAAGTCTCATGTTGAAAACGAAGATTATAAAAAAGCAATAGCCGATGCCACTGTGTTAAATATAATTATAAATAGGTTGTCTCTGAAAATCCTCTGTTGATATGATGTTAATTTTATATTTTTTTGAATGAAAAAACTTAACTGAATATTAATAACTATTTTTCTGAGTTCATCAACTATCCTCATATCATTTATTATTAATCCCTCTTCATTCCATACAATGTCCTGAGTATCTTAAACAAAATTTGAAGTTATTATATACTTAAAAATATATATCATGTAATAACTATTATTAAGTGATAAAAATGGTATATACTCTTGAAGAAATTAAAAATAAGTCCATTCCAATCATAAAATCTTTTGGAATTAAACGTTTATGTTTATTTGGTTCTTATGCTAAAGGTATAGCAACTGAGGATAGTGATTTAGATTTTATAATGGATAATGGAAGATTAAAAGGTTTACAATATATTTCATTAGTTAATGCTTTGGAAAAGGAATTCGAATGTCATATTGATTTAATATCATATGGTGGATCGAACAAAGAATTTATTGATAAAATCAAAAAAGATGAGGTTCTCATATATGAAAAATAAAGAAAAAAAGTTATCGAAATGATTCTTAAATATTGTTATAGTATGGAATATACATTATAACATTGTAATCAAATGTTTCTTTTAAAAATTGAGTACCCTCCAAATTGCATATATGTTATACTCTAGTTTGTTAGTTTGCACATAATTTTTTGAAAATTTCATTCATAGTTCATTTATGCCTAGTTGTGGAAAATACTATTTTTATAAGATATGTCATTGCAGCAGTATAAGGGTTATATGTAAACTCAGGTATAGAAATATTAATTAAATTTGAATTAATTAATAAAAGTCTAAATAAATAGTTTTACATTTATATATACAATTATTATCTTATTTATTTAAATAAAAGTATTATATCTAAAAAAAGAGAATATTATGTTAAGGGATTTTTCCATAATTCCTAATTTATGATTTTATTTTGTTTTTGGTTTTA
>CAYOSV010000094.1:0-1084 GCA_964406725.1 uncultured Candidatus Saccharibacteria bacterium
CCCTTCAAAAACAAAATACGAGAGCAAGCTCTCGATTTTATTTTTTGGCGGAAGTGTCTGGACGAAGTTCGAACCTTGCTAAAATAATAAAAAGCCCGAAATCCCGGGCTTTTTAAATGTGCTAGAGGTTTTTAGATTTTTTGAGAGTAAACTTATAGATACTTTTTTTAGACAAAAGAGTTTCATCTACCATATCATACCCATAATGATTAGCGATATTTTCAATTAGCCACTCATCGTCATAAATGATGTCAGTAAATAGACCAGCATGCTTAAAACTCAGTGAAAAACTGCTTCTTTTAAATGCTCTTTTTAATCTAAACCTCCACTCCACCTTGCGCCAATAGCGCGCATATCTGATAGAGCGTCTATAATCAGAAGTCGTACGGCCAAGAGATACCGAATAGTTGAGATAATAGCTATTGTGTTTTACCATCAAAATAACCTCCTTTATAACGTTCTAAACTCCAGCCCAACTTCAAGTTTCTAAAAACATTGTACCACAAAAAAGCCCCTAAGGACAATGGCGGAAGCGTCTAGACGAAGTCGAACTTTACTGCTATAATGTAATAGAAGTTAAAACTTAGTTCTTTAGAAAGGTAGGTGATATAATTGAACTTCTATGAAGAGCTAAAAATGTGTGCTGATGAAGCTGGAATAGAGGGAGTAAGAATTGTAGAAGTCCCCCTAGAACTAAGGCCAACCAAAGATGATTACAGGGAATTAGAGCGACGTATCGCTATTAGAGTCGCTGAAACCGACAAAATGTTGGTCCAAAGCCAAATCAATGCTCAATTTTCGCTACCAATATTATAGAACCTTTTAAAAAGACCCCCATGCGGGTCTTTTTCTATGTTTGGCGGAAGCGAGAGGATGTGGATCCTACCCGCTTGAAGGCGCTAAGTATAGAAGCCCCTTGAAAACTTCGTTTTCTAAACTCCTCAAGAAACAAAAAATCCTAGAGTAAACTCTAGATTTTTTATTTCTTTCGTCGTTTTGAAAAAGCTACGCTTTTTCGGGGCTTCAGTAAATTGGCGGAAGCGAGAGGATTCGAACCTCCGAGACCTTTCGGCCCACACGATTT